>JAFXNX010000183.1 GCA_017529175.1 Clostridia bacterium | reverse complement strand
CTTTTCAGTTCTTTTTTTGCCTCGAACAGATGCCATTTGACCGTGCCGACGGGCAAAACGAGTTCGGCTGCGATCTCTCCCAATTGTTTGTTTTCAAAGTAATAGAGCGTCACGATCCGTCTCTGCACTTTTGACAGATACGCGATCTCGTCCCGCAGACGGTTCAGGGTTTTCTTTTCTTCCGCGTCGGACAAAAGATCGAATGGCGACGCGCCGTCGTCCGCCACGTCGGGCGACAGAACGACCGTATATTTCGCCGTGTCCCGATAATAATTGGCAAGCGCGTTGCGTGCAATCGTCCAGACAAACCGCCCCGCGTCCTCGATATCGTCGCGTAACAGCAGCGCACGGTAAGCCCGCAGAATGATCTCTTGGGAAAGATCTTCCGCGTCGTGGACGTTTTTACAGCGCTTCAACGCAAAGCCGAACACGGGTTTCATATACTCGGCGATGATTCTTTCAGCTTTTTCTCTGTTCACTCGTTTGCCCCTTTTTTGAATGGTTACATATAAAGACACGCTGACCGCGAAAAGGTTGGCGTTTTTTTTGAAAGATTAACACGGCGCGGCGGAGAAAAACCGCCGCGCCGTGTTTTCATTCCGGAATCGCTCTGTCTGCCTAATCCATACAGCCGTCAAAAGCCCTGTCTTCGTTCAACAGACTCTCCGCCTGATCAAGACAGCGCCGGACGGCTGTTTTGTCATTCCCCGCGTCCTTCAGTTCGTTCCACGACAAAGGTTTTACGTACCGAAACAGCGGGAGAGCGGCTCTCTTTTCTTTCTCCGAAAAACGGTAATGCTCGCTGACGATCTTCAGCACCTCGGGGATCTTTTCGGAACGGTTGTTTTCGCGCATCAGATAATTCAGGAGAACATCCTTTCCGCAGAGGTTGAAATCGTAGACGCCCATAAACCGACCGTCCTCGTCCACGAGAAGATTCGTGGCGTTCAAGTCCCCCTGAAAAACCGACGTCGGAAGATCACGGTAGAGTTCTTTCAGCGCCTCTCGGTTGCCGTTCCATTCCCGCCAGATCCTCCCCACCTGCCGTGAAAACTCCGTCGGCAAGGAATCGGCAATTCTTTTCCATTTCAAGGCGTTTTCCATAACCTCGTCCACCTGATCGCCGGGGGAAAAGGGTTCAAACAGACAATAACCCGAAGGATAGTCCGTATAATCCAGTTCCTTTGCCGCGATCTTTGCCGTCATACTCCAAATATCTTTCAGATACTTGTCGGTTTTTGCGGTCATCTCCTCGTCCGGCGCGTTCCTTGCGATCGCAGCCCCGTATTGCGAAAACTCCTCTGCGTGGACGAAGCAGGTATGCCCCCGAAACGAGACCGACGGAAACCCGTTGTTCCGGTCGCACAGGATCCGCGGACAATAGTATCCCAAGTCAAGGTATTCCTCGACGGTTCTTTGCCACATAAACATTTTTTCCGGGAAGGTGAAGTCGTTGGACGCGAGTTTCAGCACTCGTTTCGTGCCTTCCTCCGTCGTGACGATCACCGTATTCCTGAAATCGGAAGCGTCGATGCTCGAATCGATGATCTCGGCGAAAACCGGCGTATCGTCAAAGAACCGACGATAAATGCCTGTGATCGTCGGATCGATCCGTTCGTTCATATCACTTTTCCTCCAATCCTTGTTATTCTCCCGAATTATACCATATCATAAAAGCTCTTTGCTCCGCTTTCTTGCAGGAAAGCGGACGTACCTTCCCTCCGCAGAAGTCGGTGAAAAAGCGGTCGACGCGGCGGGGGAGGCGGCGGCGGACGGCGATCGCGCGGACGATCATCGAGACGAGGAGGATCGCGGGCGGGATCGCGGGGATCCAGAAGTTCCGCCCCGGGAAGAGGAACGAGACGCCGAGGATGATCCCGTAGAAGAGCGCAAGGACGGTGAGCCGCGCAAATCCCGCGAGGAACAGCCCGTAAAGCCGGCTTCCGAAGGTCGGCTCCCCGTCGGCGGG
>JAFXNX010000182.1 GCA_017529175.1 Clostridia bacterium | reverse complement strand
CGGAACAAGACACAGAGCGGCTCTCGGGCTTTCCGAACGCTCCGACGCAGTTGTTATCATCGTATCGGAGGAGACCGGTACGATATCCCTTGCGGTAAAGGGAAGACTTCAGTCCGGATTTACAGAACTTTCACTAAAGGAAAAGCTTAACGAGTATCTGACGGCTTATTCGATCAGCGACGCGCTGAAAGCCCGTTCCAAAAAGAACAAGCCGGAAAACAAAAAACAGTAAAGGAGTTTTCGTATGAACAACGATAAAGACAGAGTCGACGAAATGACAGACGAAGCCGTAACGTTCGATACGTCAGCAGACGGAAACGCCGAACTGTTTAATGACATTAAGCCAAAAAGAAAGCTTAATATCATACCGAAGATCGTTTGTCTTCTGTTTGCGGTCATAATCTGGTATTATGTCATGCAGGTGGATAATCCGGATTATAAACAGGATTTTTCCGATATAAAGGTCAATCTTGTCAATACGGATGAACTGACGAACAAAGGACTCAGTATTTTCACGGGCACGAGCTACAGCGCTGATATCACGGTCAGCGGCAAGAAGAGCGTTATCAACAAATATACGAGCGACGATATCACGATAAGGGCGGACGTTTTGAAAAACTACACGTCTCCCGGCACACAGATAGTCGACCTCGATATATCTTTACCAAGCGGACTGACGCTTGTCAGTCAGGATAATACTATAAGCGTTTTTGTCGACGAGAAGACTACGGTAAAGATACCGGTATCCGTAGATCAGAGAGTCGGTGCGACGACTCTTGCGGACTATGAGGCGGGTACTCTGACGTCAGAGTATGCCGAGGTCACGGTTAAAGGTCCGAAGACGATCGTCGATACGATCGACAAAGCGATAGTAAAAGCTGACTTTTCAGAGTTCGGCGTTCTCGAGACCACGATCAAGACGAGCGGTAACGTATACCTTTACAATAAGGACGGCGACGAGATAACGAGCGCGTATATCTCGCTCGATTATCCGGTAATGGACGTCACTTATCCGATCTACTATACGAAAGACGTTGCGCTGACAGTCTCATATAAATACGGCTTCTACAACGACGAGAACGTTTCCGTCGAGATAGTTCCCGCAACTGTTTCGGTTACCGGCGACGCGTCTTACGTCAAGAAGCTCGACAGTATTGAAATAGCGGTTATCGATGAAAAGCAGATCAATAAAGATATGTCTCTGACTTATGATCTGAAGTCAACGAACGAGTATACGTTTACCGATGATTCGATCACTTCCGCGACCGTCAACATCACGAACGTCGGGACGGTAACAAAGATATTCAGAGTGACAAATCTTGAAGTTATCGGCGGAGACAACAAGTGCGAGATCGCGGATGCGTACGTTGACGTGACTTTACGCGGCACCGCGGCGCGTCTTTCTAAGCTGACATCTGACGATATCACACTTACTTGCGATATATCGGGCTATGACGACTCGATATCGGGCGAGATGAATTTTGACGCTGACGTCGTGATCGAAGGCTCTCCCGAAGGCGTTTGGGAGATCGGATCATACGAAATTACAGTTTCGGTCAACGAGTAATGTCTGATATCAGAAGAGTCGTCGTTGAGAACATAAGACTTCCGATAACGGCACAAGACGATGATTTCATAACCGCCGCAAAGAAAAAACTTGAAAGTTGCGGCTCGATCGGAAACGTTATCTCGAGCGGTATCTATAAAAAGTCGATCGACGCGCGGCACAAGGACAGAATATCTTTCGTGTGTTCTGTATACGCGGACGTCGAAATGCCGGGCGTCGTGTCAGATGACCTGATAAGACGCGAGGGTATAAAGGTCGCCGTAGGCGAGGATGACGCGCCGTTTGGCGCAGGCAGTGAAAAGATGGACAAACGTCCCGTTATAATCGGCTTTGGTCCGGCGGGAATGTTTGCGGCGCTGTTTCTTGCTCGTTTCGGATTCAGACCTCTCGTGCTTGAGCGCGGAGGATGCGTTGACGACAGAGTAGCGGCAGTTGAACGCTTTACAAAAGACGGCATACTTGACGAGAACACCAACGTTCAGTTCGGTGCCGGAGGCGCGGGAACGTTCTCCGACGGGAAGCTTACAACTCGTATCGGCGATCCGTACGCGAGACGCGTACTGTCCGAATTTGCTTCTATGGGAGCTCCCGATACAGTCCTCAAGCGAGCGAAACCTCATATCGGCACGGACGTACTGAGACGCGTCGTGAAGAATTTTCACACCGAGATCGAGCGTCTCGGAGGAACGATAAAATACGGCGTTCGTGTAATTGAAGTGACGGACGGTTGTGTCGTGACGGATGAGGGCGCGATCCCGTGCGGCGCGTGTATCATCGCCGCCGGACACAGCGCAAGGGATTTATATAAGAATTTGTATGACAACGGTTTCGTAATGAGCGCAAAACCGTTTTCGTGCGGAGTCAGAATAGAGCATCTGACCGTTGATATAGACAGAGCGATGTACGGAGACGAGTGTCTTGCCGAACGTCTCGGTCACGCGGAGTATTCGCTCTCGCAAAGAAAAGGCGAGCGTGGAGTTTACTCGTTTTGTATGTGCCCCGGCGGCACGGTCGTCGCCGCGTCTTCGGAATCAAAAGGCATAGTTACGAACGGTATGAGCAACAGCGCAAGAGACAGCGTAAATTCGAACTCCGCAATAGCGGTTTCGGTATTTCCGTCGGATATAGGATCCGATCCGATGAAGGCGATCGAATTTCAGCGCTCTCTTGAATCCCGCGCGTACAAGCTTTCTTCTTCATATGCCGCGCCTTGTCAGAGCGTCGGCGATTTTATGGACAAAACCACGGGCAAACATCGTCTGACCGTTGCTCCGAGCTATAGGTGCGGCGACGTTACGATGTGCGATCTTAACTCTCTTTTTCCGTCGTTTATAACAGAAATGTTAAAGAGCGGTATCGCGTCTTTCGGGAAAAAGATAAAGGGTTTTGACGCGCCCGGCATACCTCTCACGGGAGTTGAGAGCAGAACGTCGTCTCCAGTCAGAATAGAAAGAGACGAACACTATCTTGCTCTCGGTTTCAAATATGTCTATCCGTGCGGCGAGGGCGCGGGCTACGCCGGCGGTATCGTCAGCGCGGCGGTAGACGGTATTAGAGTTGCAAAAGAGATAATTTCAAAGTATACACCGGACGGAATTTCGGAGGAATAAAGTGGAACAGGTCGCGACCGTTATATCGGTAAATGGTAATAGAGCAACTGTTAAAGTCGACCGTAAGTCGATGTGCGACGGGTGCCATAAAAACGGGTGCGGCGACGGATGCGCCATGTATAAGATATTCGGCGCGAAGAGTGAGTTTACTTCCGAAGTTCTCAATGAAGCGCACGCGGTATCCGGCGACAGAGTTATCGTCGAAACGTCAGACAAGAGTGTGAACGCCGGAGCGTTTTTCGTGTTTATTCTTCCTATCATTATTGCGACAGGCGTGTATTTTGCCGCGTTTTTCCTCAATGCGGAGCCGCTTCGGATACTTGCCGCGTTCATCGCTTTCACTGTATATTTTGTCGTCCTTGCGCTTACGGAAAAAGCAAGGAAGAAACGCGCGCCGAGACTTGTCATTACAAAGATCGTCGGTGCGGATAATTAATCAGTTAAAAATTATTTATATAAGGATTTATAATGCTAAACTATTTCATGAGGAACTGGAGCGCCGAGACTACGTCGGAACAGATGGCGTCAAGTGACGACGTGCGTCTTTTATCCGACGCGCTCGGATTGTCACGCATCTCGGCACAGCTTCTGATAAACCGAGGTTATACCACGGTGGAATCCGCAAGAGAATTTTTGACAAAGAGCAGCGATTATCTTTACGATCCTTTTCTGCTCAAAGACGTTGAGAAAGGCGCAAAGCTTATCCTTGACGCCGCGTCAGTCGGAAAGAGGATAGTGATCTACGGCGACTATGACGTTGACGGCGTAACTTCCGTCAGCATACTTTATATGTATCTCAAAAAGCTCGGCGCGGATATATCCTATTATATTCCGACAAGGACCGGAGAAGGGTACGGAATGTCGACTGCCGCGATAGATAAGATTGCGGCGAACAAAGCGGAGATGATAATCACGGTCGATACCGGCATCACCGCCGTCGATGAAGCGAAATACGTAAAGAGTCTCGGTATATCTCTTGTTATCACTGACCATCACGAGTGCCACGAGACAATACCCGACGCGGACGCCGTTATCAATCCGAGACAGCCTGACTGCGCATATCCCTTTAAGGACCTCGCGGGTGTCGGCGTCGCGTTCAAGCTGCTTTGCGCGATGGAAAAGCTGCGCGACAGCGAGGCGTCTCTTGCCGAGTGCGTGAGCCGTGTGTCGAAGGAATACGCCGATCTCGTTGCTGTTGGCACGGTCGCTGACGTAATGCCTGTCAAAGATGAAAACCGTCTGCTCGTCAGCTACGGACTCTCTCTGATGGAAAACAATCCACGTATCGCCATCAGCGAACTGCTTGCCGCGGTAAACGGCGACTCCGGTAAATTCAAACAGAAAAAGAGAATAACTTCGGGGATGATAGGGTTTACTATAGCTCCGAGGATAAACGCCGCGGGAAGGATTAAGGACGCGTCTATCGCGGTAGAGCTTTTCCTTTCGGACAGCAGAGAGAAAGCGGCGGAGTACGCAAACTGCCTTTGCGAGATAAACCGCGAACGTCAGACCGAAGAAAACAAGATAATCGATTCCGCAAACGTTAAGATCGAAACGGAACACGATTTCAAAAACGATCCCGTTATAGTTCTCTCGGATAAGAGCTGGCATCACGGCGTTATCGGTATCGTTGCGTCAAGGATAACGGAAAAGTATAAATGTCCTTCCATTCTCGTATCATTTGAAGGAGAGGAAAACAACGGCTCTGACGATGACGTCGGCAAAGGGTCCGGCAGAAGCGTAAAAGGGCTCAATCTTGTCGACGCTCTGACGTCATGTTCTGACCTTCTCGTTAAATACGGAGGACACGAACTTGCGGCGGGTCTTACCGTTACGAGAGGAAACCTTCCCGAATTCAAGCGCAGGATAAACGAATACGCGAGAGAACGCATCGGTTCCGACGACTCGGAGCCTACTGTTACCGCGGATATTGAGCTCGTGCCGTCCGATGTTGATATCGCATCTGTAAAGGAACTTTATGCTTTCGAGCCGTTCGGTGTATCGAATCCCGTTCCGACATTTATGATGCGGCGTCTTACCGTTGTTTCCGCGTCTAACGTCGGAGGAGGAAAGCACGCAAGGCTTATGCTTTCAAAGGATAACTTCGCGTTTCAGGCGATGTATTTCAGACACAGCGTTTCCGATATAGACATATTCGAAGGCGACGAGGTCGACGTTCTTTTCAACCTTGACGTCAATAACTTTCAAGGCAGAGAAAGCGTACAGCTCATAATAAAAGATATAACGCTCTCGCAAGCTCAGCTCGATGAGGAGATCGCGGCAAGAAAGATGTCTGCGTCCATTATCGACGGGTCGTTTGATTTCGCGTCCGCGACGTCTCAGGACGTTATCGATATCGTTCCGGAGCGGGAAGATTTTAAAACCGTTTACAATACTCTGAGGCGTGAGCTTCGCATGGAACATAATTTATTCAGCATACGCGCTCTGTCAAAGCTTCTGTCGGAAGACGGGTACGATTATAAATACGTAAAGCTGAAACTTATCATAAAGGTGTTCCAGGAACTCAAGCTTTTGTCTGTTGAAGAGCTTGACAGCGACCGTGAGCTTTATATGTTCAAATACATATTCATCAAGACCAAAACGGATCTTGACAAGTCAAATCTTTACAGGAAGATAAAAGCAAACTTTTTACACAAGTAAGGTTCAATTAAGGTGATGATCAATGAGTTTGGAAAGAATTGACTCTGACGATTCGATCAGCATTAACAATTTAATAAATCTTCTCAAAAAGTCCGGAAAAAACTATGATCTTGAAAAGATCGAAAAGGCTTTCGAGTACGCGAAGGAGATGCACTGCGGACAGTTCCGCAACAGCGGAGAGCCGTATATTATCCATCCCATCGCCGTCGCGGAGATCGTTGCGGGACTGGGGCTTGACACAGATTCGATCTGCGCCGCGTTCCTTCACGATACGATAGAGGACTGTCCGGACAAGACCAACTACGACGAGATAAAGTCAAGATTCGGCGAAAGTGTGGCGATGCTCGTCGACGGCCTGACGAAAATGAACGATATCAACATCGTCGACAAAGAAGAAGCGCATATGGAAAACATCCGGAAAATGCTTCTTGCGATGTCGAAGGATATCAGAGTCATTTTCATCAAGCTGTGCGACAGACTCCACAATATGCGCACGCTTGACGCGAAGCCGGAAAATAAAAGAAGAGTCACGGCGCTTGAGACGATGCACGTTTACGCGCCGCTCGCTCATCGTCTCGGTATGCAAAGGATCAAGCAGGAACTCGAAAACCTCGCTCTTGCATATCTCGATCCCATCGGCTACAGCGAGATAAGCTCGTACATAGAGAACAAGTACGGTCAGAACAGAGACTTTATCGATAAAGTTCGCGAATACATATCCGCCAAACTCGACGAATATCAGATCAACTATACTCTCGAGGGACGCGTTAAGACTGTTTACAGTATTTACCGTAAGATTTACAATCAGAATAAGAGCTTTGACGAGATATACGACTTCTACGCATTAAGGATAATCGTTGATACCGAGCTTGAGTGCTATACCGCGCTCGGCATAATACATGAGCTTTTCAAGTCGGTACCGGGCAGATTCAAGGATTATATCTCCACCCCGAAACCTAATATGTATCAGTCGCTTCATACGACTGTCATCGGACGCGACGGTATTCCGTTCGAGGTACAGATCAGAACGCGCGAGATGCATCACGTCGCTGAATACGGTGTTGCGGCGCACTGGAAATATAAATCGGGAGAGCAGAGCAAAGCTGAGATCGACGAAAAACTCCAGTGGATCTCAAAACTCATCGACGTCGAGAATGATGCGATAAATCCCGATGATTTCATGCACGCTCTGAAAATAGATATCTTCCACGACGAGACCTTTGTATTCACTCCGAAAGGCGACGTTGTGGCTTTGCCGCAGGGCTCGACCATAATCGATTTTGCTTATGCGATACATACGCAGGTCGGTCACAAGATGATAGGCGCGAAGATCAACGGAATGATAGCTCCTATCGACAGGATCCCCCAAAACGGCGAGATCGTCGAAGTTATCACGTCGCAGTCGTCAAAAGGT
>JAFXNX010000181.1 GCA_017529175.1 Clostridia bacterium | reverse complement strand
GTGAACCCCAAGGTTCGCTTCGTTCGCCTTGAGGACCCCTAAAACGTGAACCCCAAGGTTCGCTTCGCTCGCCTTGAGGACCCCTAAAACGTGAACCCCAAGGTTCGCTTCGCTCACCTTGAGGACCCCTAAAACGTGAACCCCAAGGTTCGCTTCGCTCGCCTTGAGGACCCCTAAAATGCACGCGGGGTGCCGGCGTTATTCGCCGGCACCCCGCAATCTTTATTTGTTTTTCAGTATCAATCGTTCCTGTTGAGGAGCGACAGGACTCTTATGAATATATTGATGATATCAAGGTAGATATCGACCGTCGAATCGACGGCGTTGTCGATCGTTTTCGGGTATACCTGCGCCCTGTGCCAGTCATATCCGAGATAGAGCGAAAAGATTATGACGAAAAGCCAGTTGAAAAGATTTCCGCCGTAACCGAGAAGCACGGCGATCACTTCGCACACAGCTCCGAGGATGAGCGACAAAAACAGAACTCTGCCGAGTTTTGCGAAGAAGTCGGGTTTAAGAGTCGCAAACGCGATCATGCCGACTACTACCGCTCCCGTCACGATGATCGCGGATAAGACGTCCGATTTCGGATAACCCGGAAGCATGACCGCAAGGAGAAGTCCTATCGGTATGACGATCAGGTTATATCCCAAAAAGCTGATAACGGGGCTTGAAGATCTTGTAATAAGACTTCCCGCGATAACGCAGACGAGATATACGATGATAAGTATCCACGAGTTTTCCATTCCGACGAGCTTGTCGGAAAAGAGATCTACGAAGAGCGCGTTCATCGCAAATCCGTAAAGGACGAGCGCGCCGATAATGCAGTTGTAAACTCTTGCGCTTACCGAATCCGGAAGTCCGCTTTCGAGACGCAGGCGTTTTCTGTCTTTGATCGTTGTCATTTTATTACCTCAGTTGATCGCGCCGTCGCGCTTTTTGAGAGCGATAACGTGATTTATGTCTTCGATGACCTTATCGACGTCGGCGCCGTAAGATACGGAAATTTCAAGTACCGTCGCGCCGCTGTTGTCGATTATTTTGAACACCTGATAAGTCGCTTTTCTGTTCTTCGGAAGCGCCATTTCGCGCTCTTCGTAATCGGCGCGGTCAAGATCGGTATACTTCCATACTCCGCCGAACTCGACGTCGTCGCTCTCGTCGATCAGAGAAAAACGTCTGCCGTGAACGTAGAGCTTTTTATCCGTATAAAATATCTGTATGCCGTTATACTTGCTCGTGCGGTTCTTGCCGTCGGCGCCGTGCTTGAAGTATACGCCTTCGCTTATGTAATCGTAACCGTGGAGCTTCGCGGGGTTTACGATCTTGAGAAAATCTTTCTCGTAAACTTCGTATCTGATCATCGCGCGCTCTTCGAGGTCCTTCGTCTTCTCACTGACCTGATAGTTGATGTCGGATTCCTTCGCTCTGCCGCTCGTCGCAAGAACAAGGCAGGCGACGCCGCCTATGATAAGGAGCGTTCCGAGGTCCTTGATCTCAAAAAGAGCAACGATACCGAGCGCAATAAGAACGAGACCGACGATAGACAGCGGAGAAAGACCGCGCTGCGCGAAATACTTGTAATTTCTTTTGTTTTCCATTACGATGTCTCCGGTAAAACATATATTTAACAAGATTATAATATCACACAAATCAAACTATGTCAACTATGTCAACCGTTTTATTCTTCAAAATTAATCTTGCGCCGTTTGAATAAACGCGGTAAAACGAGGGAAAATATTAATGTACATCTGTACAAACAATTTTCAAGGAGATCATTATGGGCAAACAGGAACAGAACAAGAATCGCGGGCAGGATAAAGCCCAAGATCAGGGACAGAACAGAGTCGAAAACAATGCCGCTGAAAACCGTACGAAAAAGCAAAACGGCAAAAAGGGCGAGTGCAGGACAGAAGACGCGTCTTGCAAATAAAAGTGCTTGAGGAGGGAAAAACACCCTCCTCACTTTTTCTATTGAAAAAAATTAAATGTTATGTTATAATTAATTAACAGATTATAAAGGCGTAAATACTCCGGCGTAATACTAAACGGATTTTATCTCAAAGGCGCGCCGTCGGCGGATGGGACGTTGTGCTCGAAACGCAAAGCTGACAGGCTTTCAGGAGGTTCTAAATGAGAAATAAGATCATCGGGTTCATACTCTGTATAATCATGCTCGCAGGTGTCATACCCGCCGGGCTCTTTACCGTTCACGTCTCGGCGGAATCTTACGAGGTCCCGAACTTTGAGTGTTATTATAACAACTGGAAAAACCTCATCGTTAAATGCGGCGGGATTTCCGGAGCCGTAACCTACCAACCCACCTTCTATCAGTACAGAACCGATCGTAAAGAATACATGAAAATGGGTTATCAGGTCAACAAGATCGTCGTAAAAGACGGGGATTATGAAGGGTCGACTCATTCCTGGGAATATGACAAAAGATGGTTTTACGAGAGCAATAACGGTACGTACGCGGCGATCTTTGCCGTTGAGTTGAAAGTCCTGAATTTTTACGGAGATACGGTAGCGTATTCGTTCAAGCAGATAGTATCCCCGTTCGACAGATATCTCGACGTTCCTCAGAACGGGTATCTGTCCGCCACGGGTATGTTCACCTTTGACCGCGTCGACGGCGCATACCGGTATGAAATATCACTCCGGCCGCAAAACAGCTCTCAGACCGTAAAGGTTAATACGCAGGACAATTTTGCCGATTTCAGCGATACCGTCAGATCGGGCGAAAAGTATTATATATCCGTTACCGCTTACCCTGAGATCATCTACGAAGATATTTGTTCGTCTCACAGTTTGTTTGAGTTCACCTATTCTACGAGCACGCGCCCGGGAGGAAGGGTAATAATAAACGACGACAGATCGATCACGTACACGGGTTACCTCGATTATCTGAACACCTACTCGCCCGAGATCCTTACCGTCAGGTGGTTGGCTTATACGTCCAAATGGGATTTTATCGACGAGACGGAAAAAGTGAATTATGACCCGTCGTTCCTTGCGATAATGGTTTCGGCGGACGGATATTACGGCACCGTCATGAGCGCAGACAATACGTATACGAACAAGGATCATCCCTACGTCGCCAAAACTTTTGCGGGACTTCGAAGCGTGATCGACACAAAGCGGGATCCGGATAAAACGGTCTATATAAAACTCGGCGCCGACATAACCTACGAGGCAAACGATATTGAACTTCGAACAAACAGCGCCGACGTCGAGATCGACCTTGCGGGATACACCTTGTCCTGTACCGACACCGTTGCTTACAGCGACGTAAAAGACAGACCGAGGATATTTATTGCGGGTACTGACGGTAGATTTACGATCAGCGACTCGACAAGGTTCGATACTGCGACTTCATCTTGGGTCAAAGGAAGGATCGACTATAAATATACCGGTAAAACGGAAAGCGGGCCCAACGTATACAACAGAACCTCTGTCCTCGGAGGAGATGTCACGGTAAACGCCGGGATCATCAGCAATTTGACTGAAAAAGCATCGAATAAAGTAAGCTATGCGTATTACGGAAGCGGGATAAGAACTTACGGGGGCGAGCTTATTGCCGAAAGACCGGCTTATATCGAGCTCGGGAAGGAAGAGTTCGGATTTTTCGGAGGTACTTTGCGCGCATCCGGTAAGGAAGCTATTCAGATCGATTCAAAATATCCAGACGACGGAAAAGTATTTCCGACACTCAGGAATTTCAGGGTGTACAACGAATCGACAAGCGAAAAGATCTTAGTGTACTACGTATCGCTTCCTTACGACTATATCTCCGATCACGGCGAGATCGCGTCTCTCAATTTTTTTAAAGAGTTCTTCGCCTCGTCGGCGCGTCCTTATTCGGACGGAGTGGAGCGCTCGTCAGTCACCCAAGGCATGACGCTCTCACAGAATCAGATGAACTGCACCCTCAGCGGACCTTATATAAAATCAAGATACGAGCTTAAAACCGACGTATCGAGCGACAGTCTGAATCTCACGATCATAGAGCCGGAAGTAAACGCTCTCCCTGATCATACGGTGATCTTTGACAAAACCGATTTGTATGATTACGAGCTTATATGGCAGTATGAAGATGAGCCCGGACATTTTTCGGCAATGCACCCGAACCGTCTTTTCGTCAGCGGCGTCAAATACCGCGCGCACATAACGCTCTATCCGAAGCCGGGCGTTATCGACAAGGGCCTTGAAAAGACAAAAACCTTATATATCAACAGCGTTTCCGCGTCGCAAAGCGGCAATAGCTTCTGGACCGATTTCGAGATAAACGACAAGTTCTACAACGTATATATCGGTCACTCAAAAATCGGCCACAGAAGCAGGCACGACGTGCTTGGTGACGGCGGCTCGGTACAGTATTTTAAAGCGGGCGAATACGTCGCGGAGGATTATAAATTCGATTACGGACAAGACCGTCCCACGCTCGTGTTCAATGATTTCAACTTCACAAGGAACGATTATCACAACGACGGTAACAATAATGCTCAGATATGTATTGAAGAAGATATAAATATCGTTCTTCGCGGCTCGAGCAGCCTTAATAAGTATGCAGAAGCCGACGGGATCCATATTGCGGCAGGTCACGAGGTCGCGTTTTACGGAGACGGATCGTTGACGGTAGACGTTCAGTACAACAAATGCTTCGGACTCGTCAGCTTGTCCCCCGTCAGTATCAAAGACAACGCGGACGTGACATTCAAGGGCTTATTCGGAGCTGTCCTCTTGGGATCCGGACTCAGCCGTTCGGCTCTGTCATTGGAAGACGACGCGGATCTTTTCTGCCGCGCCTGCAGTTCGGGCGGCGCGGTCGACTATCCCGCGCTCACCTGCGGCGATCTTACAATCAAAGACGGCGCGGAACTTGTGTGCGAAGCGGAATCCAACGCCGCCGCGATGGACACGTACGACGTTGAGTTTTCATCTCATTCTTACGATTTGATGATTCTCAAGATGAATGAGCATACGGCTCCGTACGCGCCGTCTGTCGGCGTAAACGTTTCCGGTGGAGTACACGAATCTGCCTGCCGGTATATCAGAATAAAACCCACTTTGAAGGTCGTAACGTACGGAGACGTGAACAGCGACGGCGTCGTGAACCTTAAAGACGCAACGCTGGTAAGACGTTACTACGTAGCCGGTTGGGGAGTCACGCTCGACACTATCATTGCAGACGTAAACTGCGACAACGCTGTAAATCTCAAGGACGCGACTCTGATAAGACGTTACTACGTCGGCGGTTGGGGGGTCATACTCGGACCGCAGAGCTGAGCGGTATACTTAATGGAGAAAAGATAAATGAAAAAGAAGCTTGCTTCATTTCTTCTTACATTTTTGCTTTTGACATCGCTCCTTACTGCGACGTCGGCCGCGACAAACGGTGAAAAAGGCGCCCCGGTCGATTACGGCTTTTATGTCGGACTTACGAAAGTGACGTCCGAGAACGCCTCCGACATTTTCGGTGACGGCTTGTTTTCATATTCCCCCGGTACAAATACGCTTAAAATCAGGGGCAGTCTCACCGGCGATAATAATATGTTGCGTCTTCGGAAAGACGGTCTGACGATATACGTTGAATGCGACGCGACTCTCAACTCCGGAAAATACGCCACGGTCTACGCCGACCGGGATTTTACGATTACAGGTCCCGGAAAACTGACGCTGATCGGTGGCGACGCCGCGATCTACCTCAGCGGCGGCGCGGTATTGACTGTATACAACGCGGAAATCGAAACAAATTGCAGTTACGGTATCACGGGCGACAGCAAAGGCGAAAAGATAATTATTAAAAACAGCTTTCTCAACGTCAAAGAAAAGGACTACGGATTCTCGTTCTTTGAAGAGATCACCCTCGAAGGATGCGAGATCGTAAAACCAGAAGGCGGACGCGTATATAATAATACTACGATCGTCGACAAAAACGAGAACGTGGCAAATGAAGTTATCATCGCCCCGAAATTCGATCTGAAGGTTGCAGGAAAGCAGGTCAATTCTTACAATGCGCCGGACATTCTCGGCAACGGAGTGTTTTCTTACGACATTAAAAACAATATTCTCATCGTAAAATCAGGTTTTACATACACATCTGCAACGATGATCGATAACAAGATCAAAGGTCTTACCGTCGCCGCAACGAAAAACGTAACGCTGAACTGCGGGTATGCTGCTATAGTCACAGAAGCGGATCTTTCGATCGCGGGACTGAACAGGCTGACTCTCGTGGCGAACAGCTGCGGCATATACGCGAAGAGCGGCGCGACCGTAACGATCGACGGTACGGACGTTGACGTCAGCGCTCTGTACGGTATCACGGGAAACCCGTCGGGAGAAAAGCTGATAATCCGGAACAGTAACGTTCACGCGTCGGGCGAGAGCGGAGCGATCCGCGACTTCAACGGCGGCATTACCCTTGAGGGCAGCGCGATCACATCACCGGACGGCGCGAAGATCTCGGGGGGCAGGATCGAAAACAAAAGCGGAGGCGTTGCGACAAACGTTACGATCTCGGTGCAAAATGTCAAATACGGCGACGTGAACAGCGACGGAGTCGTCAATCTTAAAGACGCAACGCTTATAAGACGTTATTACGTCGGCGGCTGGGGCGTCACTCTCGACATAACTGTTGCGGACGTAAACTGCGACGGAGTTGTCAATCTTAAAGACGCGACGCTGATAAGGCGTTACTACGTCGGCGGCTGGGGAGTCGTCCTCGGACCGCAATGATCTTTATCAATAAGCGCGGCGGTTTCGGATCTTCCGGGACCGCCGTTCATATTATTCAAAATATTTTGACATACTATTGTAAAATACGGCAAGAAGTATTATAATTAAAACATAATCATAAATACGCAAGGAGAAGATCATGAAAAACTTCAAGTATTTCATAAGTCTGTTTCTCGCGGCGGTAATGCTGTTCGGCATCTTGCCATTCGACGCATTTGCCGGTGACAAAGTCACGATATCGGAAATCGACGTAAAGGTCGATGAATATCCCTTTATCGGACTTACTATGTTCGATATACCGGCGCCCTACGTGGACGAAAACTGCGGATATTACATCGAAACGTGGTACTGGTATGACGACTCTTGGGGTTATGAAAATCACACCGTATCGGAATTCGAACCTTTTGCAAAAGATCATACGTACCGTCTCTACGTATATCTCAAGCCGACGGACGACCATAAGTTCTCCGGCGAAATGAGCGTCACCGTCAACGGAACGACGGAACAGTTATGGCCGTTTTACAGCTTTGAGGAAAACGGCGGTTATTTGTGGACTATGTCGAAACCTGCAGTCCTGCAGGCGATCACGGACGACGTGAGTATTGACGGTCTTTGTGTTCCGAGAATAGGCCAGACCGCGGGAGATAATCTTAAGAATATCGAACTTGATCCCGACGCAAATTATCATATATCCGAGATCTACTGGAGATGCGTTGCGGGAGAACTCAACGACGACGACAAATTTGAGGCGGGAAAGAAATACTATCTGGTAGTCCGTCTCGCGCCGAACGACGATTACTGTTTCGACGGCGATAACGCCCCGGACGTATATATGAACGGAACAGACGATTACATAGATAAAGAATACACGTTCGTCCTCGACGACGGAACGCTCAGCTTCTTCACGGTGGAATTCTCTCCTCTTGAGGTCATCTCAAGCGCCGAAATAGGCGGTTTCATTCCGCCGACGGTCGGTATGGCGGCAAAAAATGCGCAATACCCAACGGTCTTTGTCGAACTGCCGTATGAGATCGCTTTTAAGGGTTGGTTCGATGAAACAGATTCCGAATATCTCGAGCCCGACGACGTATTCGTAAAAGGCAAAAAGTATTCGATCTGCGTCGAGCTGAAACCGAAGGAAGGTTATACTTTCACCGATTCCACAACGGCAATGATCAACGGCGGCGCGGATCTTGTAGATACAAATTTCACCTGCGCCAACTTCGACGGGACCTTCAGCCTTTGGTCTGTTCCGGATTACGCGCTGTATTTCGGCGAGAAAGAAAAAGTATCTGCGATCAACGTCGACGTAAACGAATTTCCCGTAGTCGGAGTCCGCGCGGGAGACCTTGCGGATCCCGTGTGCAATACTCAATACGGATATGAGATCGCGGAATCCTACTGGTTCAACGACACGGATCACGTCGCAGTGGACGTTGACGAAGTATTCGCCGCGGATAAATCCTATTCGCTTTTCGTACGCGTGGTACCCGTTCCGGGTTTCGAATACGATGACTCCGTGTATTTGACCGTCAACAGTCTTTCAGAGCTCGTCGAGAGCGAGTTCTCGTTCGTCGCGCCGGACGGCGCAGGTATTTGGACAATATCAAGACATGCGGTATTGTACGGCGACGTCAACGGCGACAGAGTCGTGAATCTTAAAGACGCAACGCTTATAAGACGGTATTACGTCGGCGGCTGGAGCGTCATGCTCGACGAAACGATCGCCGACGTGAACTGCGACGACGTCGTCAACCTCAAAGACGCAACGCTGATAAGGCGTTACTACGTCGGCGGCTGGGACGCCGTACTCGGACCGCAGTAACGATCATAAAAGAACAGTAAAATACACACGGCGGTCCCGCCTCTTCCGGGACCGCCGTTCATATTTTTTAAAATATTCCGACATACTCTTGTAAAATTAAACAAAAAGTATGATAATTATTATATAAACAAAAACTCGCAAGGAGAAGATCATGAAAAACTTCAAGTATTTCATAAGTCTGTTTCTCGCGGCGGTAATGCTGTTCGGCATCTTGCCATTCGGCGCATTAGCCGGTGACAAAGTCACGATATCGGAGATCAACGTTGCAGTCGACCGATTCCCCACAGCGGGACTCATGCCGTGCGATCTTGCCGAGCCGTACACCATGCCTGACGCAGATTATACGATCTCCGCGTGCTACTGGTTCAACAGCACCGATAACGAAACAATGTATGACACCGACGTATTCAAGCTCGGAAATGATTATCAGCTGTGCGTATCCGTTGCACCGAAAGCCGGCTTTGAGTTTGCTCCCGCAGCGGCAGTCAAAGTGAACGGAAGCACGGATAACGTCTCTCCTTATTACTCTTTTATCGGTGATAACATATGTTTTTTCACCAAAAGAGAGACTGCGTCTTCCCCTTCGGAACCTACGCAGATAAAAGCCGTTAACATCCTCGGATTTATGATGCCGGAAGTCGGACAGCCGACGCTTGACAACCTTGCGACTCTTTCCGCGCCCGAAGGCGCGGGGTATCGCGTAGTGCTTAGCGCGAGAACGACGCACTGGCGCGTCAATTATCCTTCGGATACGGCGATGAAACCGATCGACGTGTTTTCCGACACCGAGGGTGCGATGTATTATATCTCGTTTATAATAGAACCCCTTGAAGGATTTTATTTCGACAGCGCCGATCTGCCTGTGGTTTATATCGAAGGAAACGACGTCTTAGTCAACAGCGCCGCCACGAAAGTGACCTCCGAGGGCGCGCTGAATTGTTTCTCGGATCTCTTTGCTCCGAGAGAATCCGGCTCCGGATACGTTTCAGACGTATATATAGGCGGACTTTCGAATCTCGGGATCGGTATGACCGCAGGAGAGAGCGCCTCGCTTCTTGTCGTTCCTGAAGATGTTCCGTACTATATCGAAAGCGCACACTGGTATCGCGCATCAGACGACCATATGCTCGGCAATTACGAAGTCTTTGAAAAAGGATGCGAGTATTATTTAGAGTTGTGCATCAAGACCGTGATCGGATACCGGTTCAACAAGAGTAATTACGGTGTATATTTAAACGGCATCGAAGATCTCGTCAACAACGAGGCAACGAGCGTTGTGTCATACAACGAACTTCATTGTATCACGATAAACATTGAATCGACGCCGCGCCTGATCGAGGAAGTTGAAATTTACGGTTTTGAAATCCCGATAGCGGGACAGAGCGCCGCGGATAACCTTGCCGATATCACCGCACCGGACGGCGCTCCGTATTATATAAAGCAAAAGTCGTGGCACAGAGCTTCCGACGAGTATCCTCTCGATGACTCTGACGTGTTCGAAGAAAACGTGGAATACTACTTATCTTTGATCATCGGTCCCGACGACAGCAGTTATTTCGACGACGGCTATTTGACGATTTACTTAAGCGGATCGGAAGCTTACGTTGACGACAGCTATACGCGTTTGGGACACGGAGATCTGTACTGCTTCTCGATAAACATGGCAACAGCGATCCCCGTTTCGGTTGTAAACATAAACGGGTACGTCACGCCCGAAGCCGGAAAAACAGCAGGCGAGACGCCTCTTCCCACTGTCGCTTATGAAGATCATTATCATTTTTCGGACAAAAAGTGGGTCTGCGATACCGACGAGACATTTCTTGACGATTCCGACGTCTTTGAAAAAGGTAAATTCTATTCTGTCTGTATGGAATTCTATCCGGATGAAGGATACACGTTCACGGAAGAGACCGTGATCCTCATCAACGGAAGCGCTGATGAGGTAGACTTTGAGCATACCTATCTGAACTACGACGGATGCCTTTACGTCTGGACTGTGCCTCATTTCCCGTCTTACACGGGACCGGTCGATATTATACCGGCAGTCAATATGTATGTCACGGAATTTGCAGTTGCCGGGGATACTCCCAACGAGCTTTCCGCTCCGGAATGTCCCTATGAAGACAGCACATATGAAATTGCAGACTGGTACTGGTACAACGAAACGCAGGGCAGGATGATGGAGGATAATGAAACGTTCAAGGAAGGTGAGATCTATTCCCTGCGCGCGCAGATAAACGCGGCGCCCGGGTTTGAGTTTTCTGACGCCACATCCCTCGCCGTGAACGAATTGAACGATCTTGTCGGTCCGGGCACTTCCGTCTCGAAGAACACAGTGTTCTTGTCCACCGTACCCGCAGCAGCGCTGATACCTATCGACAGCGTTTCCGCAAGCGGCTTTACAGTTCCGAAAATCGGACAGACCGCAAGCGATAATCTCGCAACTGTCACAATTCCCGAAGACGCTCCGTATAGCGTCAACAATATCTACTGGTATGATAACAGCAGCTACTATGACCATGCTACCGGCTTTGAAGCGGGCAAAACGTACTTCTTAGTCTTTAATTTCACACCCAAAGACGGATACTGCTTCGATTCTCATCATACGCCGACGGTACTTATCAACGGTTCGGATGAGTATCTCAGCGAGGATTACACCTGGATGACTCAAGACCTTATCGCATTCTATACGATAGATTTAGAGCCCGTAGAGCCGGGCGTCCTTTACGGCGACGTAAACAGCGACGGAGTCGTCAACCTGAAAGACGCGACGCTGATAAGGCGTTACTACGTCGGCGGCTGGGGAGTCGATCTCGATATTGCGACAGCAGACGTCAACTGCGACGGCGTCGTGAACCTCAAAGACGCAACGCTGATAAGGCGTTATTACGTCGGCGGCTGGGACGTCGTCTTCGGACCGCAAAGCTGAAAGAAAACCGCACATACAAAGCGGCGGATC
>JAFXNX010000180.1 GCA_017529175.1 Clostridia bacterium | reverse complement strand
ATCGGCATCGCGTTTCCCGGTATGCAGGAGGATCTGGGACTTGCAAAAGAGACGTTTGAGATACCGTCTTACGTCGAAGTCAGCGCGGACGTCGAGAACTTCCGCCTCGATATGACTCTGACGATCGCAATAAACGACGTATTCGCGAAGACGGATATCGACGTTCCCGAGAGCGTCAAGGGTCTTACGTCACAGCTCGGACGCATTACGGAGGCGATGACCTCTCTCGTGCAAGGTTCCGAAAAGCTGTATAAAGGTCTTGACACACTTTACACGAAGTCGGGAGAGCTTTGCGACGGTATCATAACGCTCGCAGACGGCGCAAAAACGCTCGCGGGCGGCGCGAAGACTCTCTCCGACGGATGCGACGCCGCCGCGGAAGGAGCCGCGGCGCTGTCGGACGGCGCATCGGCGCTTGATGACGGAGCGGGAAAGGTCAAAAGCGGAGCGGCGACGCTTTCGGGAGGCGCGGCGAGCGCTGACGAAGGCGCGGGAGCTCTCGCCGCCGGCGCCGGGGACGCGGCAAACGGAGCGGGTGCTTTGAGTGACGGCGCGGCTGCTCTTGCGGACGGTGTAAAACAGCTTAAAGGCGGAGTTGACGCGCTTTCCGCGGGGCTTGACGAACTGTCGGCAAACAGCGCGGCGCTGAATTCCGGAGCCGCCGCCGTCTTCAACACGCTCCTCGGTACGGCGTCAACACAGCTCGCGGCGGCGGGAATTTCCGTGCCGGAGCTTACGATCGCCAACTATGCGGACGTTCTGTGCGGCGTTATCGCCTCACTTGACGGGAGCGCGGTGTACGCGAAGGCGCTTGAGACTGTGACCGCGTCGGTAGAAGCAAACAGATCCTTGATCGAAGCGAAAGTCACATCCGCCGTCAGAGCGGGCGTTCGTGAAAAAGTGATCGCGTCCGCAGTCGGGACGTCAGCGTCCGATTATGACGCGGCGCTCGAAGCGGGATATATCGACAGCGCGATCGCTGCCGCAGTTGAAACGGCGACCGATTCCGCTATGGCGGGCGACGACGTAAAAGCTCTTATCGCCGCGAACACGGATACGGAAGTACAAAAGCTGATCGCGGAAACGATGAGCGGCGACGAGGTGCAGTCGAAGCTCGCCGCGGCGTCGGAAGGCGCCGCAAGCGTTATCGCGCTCAAGACTTCTCTTGACAGTTACAACGCTTTCTATCTCGGTCTTCTGACTTATACGGGAGGAGTTGATTCCGCCGCGGCGGGAGCGCTCGCGGTAAAGGGCGGAGCCGAGTCTCTTTCGGGCGGCGCGGATGCGCTGCAAAACGGCGCTGCAGCGCTTCGCGAAGGCAGCGCGCAGCTTGCGGGAGGCGCCGCCGAACTGAAGTCCGGCACGAGCGCGCTGAAGGACGGCGCGTCGGCGCTTGACGCGGGCATCGGGACTCTGAAGGAGGGGACCTCGTCGCTGAAGTCCGGCGCATCAAAGCTGAAATCGGGAACATCTGCTCTCGCATCGGGCGCCTTGGAGCTGAAAGACGGAGCCGAAAGACTGTCTGACGGCGCCTCGAAGCTCCGCGCGGCAGTTCCCGCGCTGAAGGACGGCGTTAAAGAACTTCGCGACGGCTCGTCGGCGCTCTCTGACGGCATAAAGCAGTTCAAGACGGAGGCAGTCGATAAGATAGTATCCGCGGTCGAAAAACTCGATATCGACGCGCTCTCCTCCCGTATCGGCGCTCTCGTGAGATCGGCGCGGGACTACAACTCCTTCTCCGGCATCGCCGACGGTATGTCAGGTACCGTAAAATTCATCTACCGCACCGCGCAGATAAAACCGGCGGATAAAAAATAATTCGTGTTACGTTGTGAATCCATAAACGCAAAAATTACCGGGATGCGGTGCACTTCGTTGGAAAGTGCACCGCATCCCGGGATTTTTGATGTTTTTTATTAATTACGAGGCCGAGACCTCGCTCTCGGTAAACACGAGTTCGATCACGTCGCCGTCGTTGATCGCGGTAAGGGACGCGGCGGAATAGTCGAGCGCGTCGCCGTTGACAAAATACTTCCATGCCTGAGAGACGACTTTGCCGTCGGTCTGTTCATGGCTCTCGGAAAGACCGCCGAAGGAAATGACACGCCCTGCTTCGTCGAGTGAAAACTCGCCTTTAAGGTCGCCATCGCTCAGCGCGTCGGCAACGCAGGTGATGACGGAAGGTATCTCGCCTTCCATAGCGGTGACCGCTCCGTCGCATTCGGCAAGCAAATTGCCGTCGCCGTCGGAAAACTTAATTTTTACGGCGCTTGTGACTTCCCGTTTGACAGTCAGCTCTTCCTTGGCGAGGGTCGCGAGCTTTTCGTTCACGACACGGTATTTTACGTCTTTCCCGCCTGTCAGAGTATTCCCGGATACGGATACCCTGAATCCGTTCTGTCCGTAATACGAAATGGTGAAGACTCCGTTTGAATCGTCGTCGTTTACGAGGACGACGAGAGTCCATTCGGTGTGAAGGTCTTCGCTTTCTATGGGATATACCTCTTTTGACGAATTGTACGCCTCGGCGATCATGTCGTAGTATTCGCGGCGGTCAAGGTCTTTATAGTCGCCCTTCGCCCAGAATACCTGCTTTATTTTTCCGGAATCCATTTCGATGAAGTCCGAGCTCTTTCCGCACGAAGAGAATGCGGCGCAAATGAATATAACTGCAATAATAAACGCTGTGATCTTTTTCATAAAAGGTGCCTCGCTTTAAATGGGGGTGATTTATCTTATTCCGAAGAGTATGTCGCCGTACGTCGGATAAGGCCATACGGAACGGTCGGTGAGAGATTCGATCTCATCCGCGAACGCCCTCGCGCGCTTCATTGACGGGATCAGCGTGTCGCGGCAGAAATCTGCGGCATTGACGTAGCAGTCTATCGCGCGAAGCTCAAGAGAACGGGCCGAGAGGTCTTCCGCGGCGCCGTACAGTGAGTCGTTGAGCTTTGAAAGACGCCCGGCGAGCTTTTCTTCAAAATCTATGCTGATGTTCTCGCTGACGCGGCGCTTTTCAAGCGCGGATTTTGCGAGAGTTTCGACGTATTTCACCGACGCGGGAAGTATCTCTTTTCTTATCATTTCGACCATCGTATCGGCCTCGATGCCGATCACGGTTGCGTAATTCTCAAGAATGATCTCGCGTCTTGACGACAGCTCTTTTTCGGTGAATATTTTATGCTTTTCAAACAGCTTCACGTTCTTCTCGTCGCACATATGGGAGAGCGCGTCGGGGAGAGTTCTGTAGTTTGAAAGACCGCGGCGGCTCGCTTCCTCTTCCCAGTCCTTCGTGTAGCCGTTGCCGCTGTAGATTATGCGCTTGTGTTCTTTTATCAAACGGCGGATGAGGTTGTTGAGCGCGCCGTTGAAGTCATGCGCTCCCTCAAGCTCGTCGGCGATGAGGGAAAGCTCTTCCGCTACTATCGTGTTGAGAATTGTATTCGGTCCCGCGATCGAGAGGGAGGAGCCGGGCATACGGAATTCAAACTTGTTTCCGGTGAAAGCGAAGGGAGACGTTCTGTTTCTGTCGGAGGTGTCCTTCGGGAATTTCGGAAGGACGTGGACTCCTATTCTCATTATCTCGCCGTCGGCTCCGTGATAAGTGCTTCCTGTCTCTATTGCCTCAAGAACGGACGTCAGCTCTTCGCCGAGGAACATCGACATTATCGCCGGCGGCGCTTCGGCGGCGCCGAGACGGTGGTCGTTGCCCGGGGACGCCACGCATATGCGGAGAAGGTCCTGATAGTCGTCTACCGCGGCGATCGTCGCGGCGAGAAAAACGAGGAACTGCGCATTTTCCGCGGGCGTTTTTCCGGGATCGAGCAGGTTTTGCCCGTCGTTCGTCGTCAGCGACCAGTTGTTGTGCTTGCCGCTTCCGTTGACGCCCTCAAAGGGCTTTTCGTTTAGCAGACATATAAGTCCGTGACGCGACGCCGTGCGCTTCATCATATCCATCATTATCTGGTTGTGGTCGCACGCGGCGTTGACCGTCGTGTAAAGGGGCGCCAGCTCGTGCTGAGCGGGAGCGGCTTCGTTGTGCTCCGTCTTCGCGCAAACTCCCAGCCGCCAGAGCGCGACGTCGAGGTCCGCCATAAACTCCTTGACCTTCGGCTTGATCGAGCCGAAATAGTGGTCGTTGAGCTGCTGTCCCTTCGGAGGTCTTGCGCCGAAGAGAGTTCTGCCCGTGAAGAGCAGGTCGCGTCTTGCGACGTAGTCCTCTTTTCTGATGAGGAAATACTCCTGCTCCGCTCCGACGGACGGAACGACTCTCTTTGTCGTATCGTCTCCGAAGAGACGAAGGATACGCAACGCCTGCTTGTCGATAACTTCTATCGAGCGCAGAAGCGGCGTCTTTTTGTCAAGAGACTCTCCGCTGTACGAACAGAATACCGTGGGGATGCAGAGTACGTGATCTTTTATGAACGCGTAAGACGTCGGGTCCCACGCGGTATAACCTCTCGCCTCAAAGGTCGCGCGAAGTCCGCCGCTCGGAAAGCTCGATGCGTCCGGCTCGCCTTTTATCAGTTGTTTTCCCGAAAACACGCTGATCGCCTTGCCGTTTTCGATCGGGCAGATAAAGCTATCGTGCTTTTCCGCGGTGATCCCGGTCATGGGCTGGAACCAGTGCGTGTAGTGCGTCGCGCCGTTTTCTATCGCCCAGTTTTTCATTTCCTCGGCAACGGCGTTCGCAACGGAAAGATCGAGACTGCGCCCCATGCTGATGGTCCTCTTGAGACTCTTGTAAACGTCCTCGGGTAGACGTTCGCTCATCACATTGTCGTTGAAGACGTCGGCGCCGTATATTTTACTTATTTTATCTTCCATAATATGTACCGCCGGTTATTTATTCATTCCTATTCAGTATAATATATAAAGTACGCCGTTGTCAAGGATAATCACCGAGAATTTGCTCCCTATGTGTCGCCTCTTCGCGCAAGAGAAGCCCCGCCCGGGCACTTTTTTGCTCTCCGGTATATTTTTATTGACAAATGCAAAAAATAATGATATACTATATAAGGTGTCTGAGTTTATCATAACAACAATTTAAGGCATCACAGCGGAGGTAGCTATGAGATGTCCGTCATGCGGATCGGAAGATATCAAGGTAATCGATTCAAGACCCGTTCCCGAAAATAACAGTATCAGGCGTCGTCGTGAATGTCTTGACTGCAAAACGAGATTCACGACGTACGAAGTCATCGACGCGTTTCATCCTATCGTTCTGAAGAAGGACGGATCTAAAGAGTATTTCGATAAGAGCAAGCTGCTTGCTGGACTTTTCCACGCGTGTCAGAAGAGACCGGTCGACCCGGAGAAGATCGCAAACGAGATAGAGTTTGAGATACTCAACGGACTAAAAAAAGAGATCACATCAAAAGAGATCGGCGAGATGGCGATGGAGAAACTGCGCAAAGTCGACGACGTCGCGTACGTCCGTTTCGCATCGGTACACCGCGAGTTCAAGGACGTCGAGACGTTTATGCGCGAGATCGAAAATTTGAAAAAAGACCAGGAAAACGAATAATTGCTATTGCATTTATCAAAAAAGTGTGATACAATCATCAGCGTGGCACATTTCTGCCGCGCTGATGTATTGCGTCGCTTGTAATACATTCTTTACGGAAGCGTATCGAAGAGGGGAGCGAACCGAAGCGCCTCCGGGGGAGGATGCAGCGAGGTGAGCGAGTGGCAGCGGTCGAAATTTTGTGAGCGAACGCGAGCGAAAAATTTCGGGAACCGCAACAGGACATAACGGCCCGACTCGAAATCAGCCCTCTTGAAATTCAACAATTTAATAGTTTATTATGGAAGCGTATCGAAGAGGGGAGCGAGCCGAGCGCCGCCGGGGGCGGATGAAGCAAGGCGAGCGAGTGGCAGCGGTCGAACAAACGGAGGAGACGTCGCGGCAGCGACCCGAGAGTTTTTTCGGGAACCGCAACAGGACATAACGGCCCGACTCGAAATCAGCCCTCTTGAAATTCAACAATTTAATAGTTTATTATGGAAGCGTAT
>JAFXNX010000179.1 GCA_017529175.1 Clostridia bacterium | reverse complement strand
GACAAGAAAAAGTATGCGCCGCCCGGAATGACGATGATCGCCGGACGCGGTTTTGCGCATATCTCCGGTTCGTCGCCGGAGATGTATGTTTTAAGAGTTATTTCTCTGTTTTCTTCCTTAAGATAGATCGTTTCGTGTGTCATAACGCACCTCTTGTTTTAATCTGACATAATGAATTTTATACCGCCGACGTCGTACAGCGCATCGCCCGATAAAGATACGACGCCGTAACCGCACTCTTCTATGAACGGTACGATCTCTTCCGCGTCCGGATGAGAAAAAACGTCGCCGGCAAAGTATACGCAGGAACCGTCAAAGCCCGAAGCGCCGCCTATAAATCCGGTGTCATAAGGCGGAAGCGCTATATGACCGGGTCTAACACAGAGGACTTTTACAAACGGCGCAAGCGCCTTTGCCATACCCTCGTCCGCGGTAACGAGCGCGCGTCCCGCAAGCAAAGACGAGCACGCGGCATATCCCTGCTTCACGTCGACAAAACGCCTTCCTGACGCGCTCACTTCCCTCATAACGCAAGGGGAGATCGACGCCGCTCTCCCCGCGGCGACGCCATCGGAGATCAGCACGTTGAAGGCGACGTCGCCCGGATATTTGTCCGAGAGCGCGTCGTCTGTTTCGACAAGCTCAAGCTTTGTTGCCGAAACTATTTCTTCAACAACGCCGCGGTTTGCTTCAATATATATTTTATCAAAAAATATCTTTCCGTCAAGAGAGGTAAAAATCATATCGGCGTGAGAGGCGACCGGAAGAGACAGCGAAGAATGCGGCATAAGCTTTATCACAGTATCCGCGTGATCGCTAAGACGCCGCAGGACGTCGTCCGGCGCTCCCGCCGAACATATTGCTGTACGTATCATACCTTTACGCCTGCTTTACGATGTTCGTAGCCCAGCGTCCGCGGCGCACAAGCGCGACGCCGATAAAACACTTGACGGCGCTCGTCACCTGCACCGCGCCGTACAGCCAGTAGACGGAAAGGTCTGTCAGCCCCGAGATCAGCGCAACGACAGGCACCGCGACCGCCCACATAAAGCCGGAATCGAAAAGCACGGTAAGAAGAGAATGTCCTCCGGAGCGGATCGTAAAGTACGCCGTGTGCATGAGAGATTCAAACGGTATGCTGACAGCGCAGATGATCATCAGTCCCGTTGCAATAGTTCGGACGGAATCGGTAGTATTATAAAGCATGGGGACGAACGGCGATATCGCGCCGTATATGATCGCAACTCCCGTGCTGACGGCAAGGGAAAGGAGCATGAGTTTTTTCGACATCGCCTTCGCTTCTTCTATCTGTCCCGCCCCGAGCGCCTGCCCAAGAATTATACCGACAGCGATCCCGATCGAGAAGAACGAGACGGAGAAGACGTTGAAGAACGTGATATTTATATTGTTCGCCGCGACTACGTCGAGTCCGCGTGTCGAATAAAATCGGTTGAGCGTCGCAAGTCCCGCCGCCCAGAGCGTTTCGTTCAGCATAAGAGGAAGCGCTTTGAGAAAGATCTGTGGCAGAAGATCCTTTGATACGTCAAACTTCTTGAACGCGCCGACGATAAACTCGCCCTTCGCCCTCGTCTTCCACGTACCGATGCAAACTATAAGCAGTTCCGAAAATCTTGATACGACAGTCGCTATCGCGGCGCCGCGAACGCCCATCGCGGGAGCGCCGAAGTGCCCGAATATGAGTATGTAGTTGAGCACCAGATTTACTGTCGTTGCGGCAAAGCCCGCAGCCATCGGAAGTACCGTTCTCCCGCTCTCGCGAAGCGTTGACGCCCAGCATTGAACGAGCGCGAACGGCATAAGAGAGACGAGCATTATATAAAGGTAATCGTGTGCGTAAGTAAATGCCATATGCGCGACAAGAGCGTCTCCCTCGCCCGAAAGATACGCCCATGTGAAACTGTCCCCGAAGAGCACCATCGCGCCGATGGCGACAGCGGTGATGACAAGACACAGTATGATCTTGAAGCGGAACGTCTGTCTTTGACCGTCGATATCGTGCGCGCCGTAAAACTGCGCGCCGAATATACCGGCGCCGGAGACCGCGCCGAAGATGCAAAGATTGAATATGAATATGAGCATACTCGCGACAGCTCCTTCGCATGAATGACATCTGGATTATACCACCATTTCCAAGACGGCGCAATATGCGTTTAGGCAAAATATAGTCACTTTTTAAGCAAGTTCGAAGTTTGAGGTTTGAAGTTGGTAGATGGTAGTTGGTAGGTAGGAAACGGGAAACGGTAGG
>JAFXNX010000178.1 GCA_017529175.1 Clostridia bacterium | reverse complement strand
TGCTTTTCGCCGTTATACTGATATCTTAAATACTTACACTCTTTTTCATCGTACTCATAATCTACCGTCTGATACCAGGATATCGGCAAATGGATCTTTTTGCAGTCGTCGCCGCTTTTCAGCTCGTAAGTATCTCCCCATTCGGGAAACTCGAACGGATAGTCGTATCCGTCGCGAAGCTCTGTTCTGTAGTTGCAGTACTCTATCGTCCTTGTTATACCTTCGCCGGTAGTCATAAGAGTGTGCTCGATAGCCTTAGTCTGCATCCTTTCCTCATCGCGGTAATAGACACCGAGAGGATCGCCTCTTACGCCGTCTATATTATTGATACCTCGATTTGCGATATTCGCATACGCGTCTTCACTTCCGCCCGCGTGACAGTATATCGCGTCGAACATTTGAGCAAAGTCGATATAATACGGTCTTGACGAACGGATCGAACCGATGACGCCGAGGTCCTCATAATTGTCGAAGAGCGCGAAGAGTCTCGTTATACCGCCTTCGGCAAGACACTCGAAGAGAATATCCGCATCGCCTATCCCGACCTGCGGAAGCGCTTCGTAAATATTGTTTAGCATAACTCCGAGAGGCCTTTTATCGGATGCGTCCTCAGACGCTTCAAGTCCTGTCAGAGGATTTATGTACTTCGGCTCTTTGCCGGCAGGATCTTCCGTCTCGACGTTTGCCTTCGGTTTGCCCGTATCGGTATGCTCATACGCCGTATCAACGTTGAGCGTTGAATCTCCGCCGTCATCCTTACCGCACGAAACTGCGGAAAGTGCTAAAACGATACATAAAACAAGTGAAACTAAAATTTTTGCTGTTTTCATTTTGCAGATCCTGCTCTTACTCTCCGATCAGACGCGTCAGCCATATATAGCCAAGTTCAAACGCCTCGAACAGTCCTTTCTTGATTTCTTGTCTTGATATCTTGTCTGTCGCAGACAAACTCTCGTCTGTGCTTACTATCTGGATAAGGACCATATCGGGAACGTTTTTGCCGTTCTGCTCGATCTCGGTCATGATAGTAAGACAAAGAACGTACTCGTCATCCATATTGCCGTAGCAGATCACGTTGTTCTCTCTTACGAGCGGTCTGTCTTTATACATAAGATATGAACCTTTTACGGTCGCCTTTTCGATTATCTCCTTATCTTTTTCTTCCATTTGGAGCATCCCTCCGCATCAATTTGTTTTCTATTAATTTTACTATATATTTATATAAATGTCAAGACTTTTATATTATATATAGTAACGGGCGATGTCGAAACACCGCCCGTCAAATACTGTGTTTTGTCAATTTCTCTCGATAATTTTCAGCGACGTCGGAACAATGCCCGTCTCATTGTAGACGATCTCACTTATCTGCGCCACCTCTCCGGGAGTAAGTCCCGGACTTTTGATTATCACGCTTGCGCTGTCGCCGTTTACGACGGCCACGCACTGCTCAAACCCTTTAGCTTCTATCAGCGTCTCGATATTTGCTTCCCGCTCTATATCCTTTGCGATCTGTTCAATATCGGTGTACGCGTTGTTTTTTACTTCCTCTACGGCGCTGTCACTCTCCGTAACGGTTTTCAGTACCGCCATCGCCTCATCACGCGCGCTCTGTCTGTTAAGCGTGATCGTTGCGAAATAGTCTTCATCAGAAACAGCGGAAGTACCGTCCGCCGAGAGAAGCCCCGCGACGGGCGTCAGTTCCTCTTCGAGGTTCTTCGTATTTCCCGCGTCTTTTGAAAGAATAAAGTTCATCAGCACCGCCACACCGATAACTATAACAGCCATTGTTGCGATGACCGTTTTTTTGCCCGCCTTGCGTACGACGGACGCCGCCTTTTCTTTGATCTTTTCGATATTCATAATTACCTCCGGTTGATTAGTATTAAATCTATATGCTGACACGCGGTAAAACATTACCCGCCTGCAACGCTGACTTTTGACGACGCTATCCCGAGGGATGCGCAGATAAGAGAAACTATCTTCTTCCTGACCGCCGGTTTATCGCCTCCCGAACATACGACGGCAACTCCGCGGACTCTCGGTGAAACAACGTAAAGCTCGATCCCTCCGCTCTCGCTTCCGACAGTAACGCTTTTGATATAGTCTCCGTTTCGCTCAAGATCTTTTGCAAGAACGTACTCTTCCGACGTGTCGAGCGTCAAGAGGACCTTCGCGTTTCTCACGCCGTCAACGCTGTTGCAAAGAGATTCGATTTTTTCCTCGAGCTCATCGGAAAGCAGAGCGAGCGCGACGCTGCGATCATTCTGTTTGCCGTCTGACGATCTGCTTAAGACGAGAATTATCAGCGCCGCCGCTATCAGAAGCGCCGGCAGGAAATACTTTTTCTTTCCAAGTGTTTTAAATGTATTCCAAAGATCCGTTTCAACCGCCTTCTTTCTGAATTATATTGACGTTTTTACATCCGAACATATCCGCGACGTAAGAACCGACCCCTGCGGCGTCCCCTGTCACGGTTACTTCCGCGCCGGTAATTATGATACTCGAGACGTCAGACGCGTCAATCTCAAGTGTCACCGAAACGTCGCCCGCCTTCGGGTACCGCGATATGATAAGCGACTCAGCTCTCCTCTCAAGTTCATAACAGCAGCGTGCAACTACCCCGTCAGTCTCCTTTGCGCTGAACATTTCAACAAGTTCACGCTCAACTTTGCCGTCCGTATCTTCTATCGCTTTTATCGCCGGAGCGGCAACAGAAAGCGCTATCACCGCAGCTGCAACAGATGCGACGAGCTTTTCGTACTTCCCCCCGGACGCGATCAGTACGATAAGAGAGCACGACACTGTCACCGCTATTATCCCTGTAACGTAGCTCATAATACCGCACCGTATGAAATAAACGCGGCGATCATGACCGCAAATATTGCGCCGGAGGCGACAACCGTCGCCAAAAGGCAGTTCAGTATTTCAGAGAGCTTTGAGAAAAGATCCGCCTCCTTTTTGCATCCGAGTATCGACGATGCGGCGCCGGATACAAAGAGCGAGAGCTTACCTGCGATAATAGAAAAAAGAGGAAGAGAAAGCGTGATAGAAATAATAATCAAGAGTATCACCCCGAAAACGGTTTTTGTATATTTCGCGCCGGCGGCGACAGCGTTCACCGTATCGCCTACAGCCCCGCCGACGAACGGCACCATCGCTCCCACGGCAAATTTGACGGTTTTAATACCGACGTTATCAGCGGCGTTCGCAAAGAGAGACTGCACCCCGAAAATGAACGAGGCAAGAGTCGATGTGATAACGGCGACCCAAACGGACGCTTTTCTCACAAACGATGAAAGAGAGACCGCGCAAGACTCGGGAAAGACACACTCCGCGGCAGTCAGTGCTGCCGAGATCGCGCACATCGGCAAAACGGCGCGCGCGAAAATATTCTCACATATAGCCGACAGAGCTGACGTAAAAGTCGCGCTGACTCCCGCCGCGCTGACGTTTCCCGTCGATACCATAAGGGCGACGCACAAAGGAATACTCGACGCGGCAACGCTCGAGAGCGTCTCCAGGTATTCTTTTACCGCGCCGAAACACAAAACTTCGCTCGTCACGGCGCAAAGACATACGACGATCCTGATAACAGTATCCGCCGCCGCAGAACATCCCGTACCGGAACATACTGTCTTTATGAGAAAACATATAATGATCAGCGCGACGAAAACTGCCGTAGGTTTTATTAATTTTCCAATGGTGGACTTAAGGACTCCGAGTACCAGACGGATAACATATCCCGAGTCAAACTTTTCAGCGTCACAATCTCCGATGCTATCCGCGTCATCCGGAAGGTTGTTTTTTATCTCGTCCGGCAGTGATGAGAAAAAGGAATCAAACAGCTCGTCCGTGTCGTCTTGCTCTTCCTCATCCTCTGTAAAAAACTGTGTAACGCTGATCTTCTCATCATCGTCCGTCATCATATACTTTTCAACGTAATCCGTTGCATAAACGCCGGATGATAAGAACATTAAAATCAAAATTACTGCAAATAATATGAGAGCTTTCTTCATACGGCGTCACACAGTTCTACCGCGGTTTGATAAAGCTGCCGAAACAACGGGAACGCAATAATTATAATTTCAAGTTTACCTGCGGCGAGCGCTATTTTTCCGAGAGCAGCGGCGTCGCACGAAGCGCAGATATCCGAGCAAAGCTCGCAGATAAGCGCAACGGCGGTTATCTTCAAAACTACCGGTATGTATTCGGATATTGAGCTGCCGTTTGAAATATCTATCGCAAAGTTGACGATCTCCGAGATTTTAGGAATACACATAGCGCAAATAACAATGAGCGTTCCCGCGATCACGGCAAAACGTATGTCGCTCCCGATACCCTTTAAGATAAGCGCAAAAAGAGCGGCGGCAAGTACGACTCCGCATATTTTTACAACGTCCATTTTATATACCGAATACGTTCTTAATCATCGAAATAAGAGAGCCGGTCTTATCTATCAGCAGAACGAACACAATAATTATTCCGGCGATCGAGAGCATCATAGACTGCTCGTCTCTGCCTGTTTTTGAAAGAATCTGACAGGCGACAGCCGTCAAAAGACCTACGCCTGCAATTTTAAGTATCAGACTCGAATCCATTGTTTATAACAGCAGAATGGCGATAAGCAGAGTGAGCGCCGTGGGAAGAGTAATCTTTGCTTTTCTTGTCAGCGCCTCTTTTTTATTCACCTTCCGCATTTCCTTTTCTGTATAGTTTTTAAGCAGTTTCGCGTACGACAGCGCCGCGTCAAGGTCCGATGAGCGTATCTTTCCGATGAGTTTTTTTATCTCCTCATCATCTGATTCGATCAGAGCGCGGACAGCTAATTTGCCGTCTTCGCGATGCAGATAATCTTCAATTATCTCGTCAAACGGCGCTCTCGATACGCGTATCGTCTCTTCGATCGTTTTCGATAATTCATGCGCCGCTCTTGACGACGCGCACTTTTTGTTCGAATCGGAAACCATGATATATGAGATCAAGGCGCCTGAGGAAAACATAAGAAAGAAAAATACCGGGTTCATTTTGTCACACCTTGTCCGTATCGATGCGAAAAATATGACCGCGTCCATATCTGTTTATTCCGTAGTACACGTTGAAAAGACCTCTTTCTTTTGATTTTTCGATCATTATCCCGCCGCCGTTCTTATCCGAATGACAGCTTGCAACGACGGCGACGCCGCTTCCTGTAGCTGAAGATACCGCCTCAAAGTCCTCATCGTTTCCTATCTCGTCACAGATCACGACGTCCGCCGACAGGGTTCTGACCGCGATCTCGATCCCCTTCGCTCTCGGATATCCGTAAAGGATGATCGCCCTGGATCCGGAAAGGCCTTCAGATATTTCGTACCTCGTATCAACGACAACGGCCTTTTTAATATCGTCCTCACTTGATAACCGGTACGCAAGTTCTCGAAGCAGCGTCGTCTTGCCTCCTGACGGAGGAGAATATACGAGGACGTTATCATGAAATGAGCGTTCCTTCATAACGCCGTACAGCTCGTCTGCAAACCCCCGGCGCACAGACGGAATTCTTATGACTACAGCTGCTATGTTGACAACGGATTTTATAACTCCCTCCGAGCAGACTGCTTTTCCCGCGATCCCCGCCCTTATACCGTCAGACGTCACAACGTACCCCTCGCATATCGTATCGGTATGCGAATACATGGAATTGCCGCAAAGCGACATTACAAGAAGTCTCATATCCGAGTGAGAG
>JAFXNX010000177.1 GCA_017529175.1 Clostridia bacterium | reverse complement strand
TGGTATCTTTGGTATTACTTGTCTTCGCGGCGCTCTTGGTCGCCGGCGTCTTGGAACTGCTCTTTGCGGTATCTTTTTTTGTCGCCGGTCTCTTTTCCTTCGCAGGCGCTTCGACCTTGCCTGACGTCTTTTTCGTGTTTTCCGCTTTTTTCGCAGCCGCAGAGGCGCTCTTTGCCTTCTTCTCGTTTTCGGTGTCAGTTTTCTTTGTAGCCATCGTTTTTCCCTTTCCATATTTAAGAATTACGATTTATTTTTCTTCACGTCTTTTTTTGATAAACGCCGTTATGTCGTCGTCCGTGCTCTCGTCCGTTTTATTGTTTATCCTTGACGCCTCGGCTCTCAACGCCTCGGCCGCTTCGCGGAACACGTCGTCGGTATTTGAAAGCTTCATCCTGCTTGTGATGAGCTTTTGCGCTCGCGAGACTTCATCGGGAGTAAACTTTTCGTTCAGAACGGAAAAATCAAATTCATCGTCTTCTCCGGTCCCCATCATAATACCGAAGAGGCGTTTTCCGTAATCCGTTATGAAATCATCCGAGGTGAGATATTTCATTTTTTTGTTTTTTTGTATAAACTCCGGACAGATAAGCATTATACCGAGAGCCGTCTCCTCGAGCTTTGCCGCCCTCGGATTCTTTGCAAAATCTCTGTTTACTCTGTCCGAAATGCCCGAAGTTTCCCTGATTATCTCTTCGCGTTCTTCGCGCTTCTCCCGTCCTCTCCGTTTTCTGATCTCGGAGGCGACGTCGATCTCAAAGCTCTTTCTGTTGATCTCCAAAACGTCCGCGACCTTTGATGCGAAAATATCACGTTCGACCTTCGAGGACATTTTCGCAGCTTCATAAGCGAGCTCGCGCGCTGCTTTCACTTTATCCTCATCGTTTAAAAGATCGTATTTGGACGTGACCTTTTTCACTATAAAGTCAAACCTGTTTCGGCTCCGTTCAATCAGCTTCCTGAACGCTTCCGTTCCGTATTTGACTATATATTCGTCGGGGTCTTTTGCGCCTTCAATATTTATCATTCTGGTATCGATCCCGACTTCGTCGAGCTTTCGTACCGCCTTATCAGTCGCCTTAACGCCCGCCTCGTCGCTGTCGTATGATATGTAAACGAGATCGGTGTATTTTTTGATAAGTCTTGCGTGATCTTCCGTGATCGCGGTGCCGAGCGTTGCGACGGCATTTTCAAAACCCGCCTGGTGAAGCGTTACAACGTCGACGTTACCTTCCACGAGTATCAAACCGTCGGACGCGTGATTTTTCGCAAAGTTAAGTCCGAAAAGAGTTTTTCTCTTATTGAACGCCGGCGTATCGGTCGAGTTCATATATTTTTGGAGAGGTTTCTCATCGAGAGACCTTCCTCCGAACGCGACGATGTTTCCCGAAGTATCGATCAGCGGAAACATTATGCGGTTTCTGAAAAAGTCGTAAGCGCCGCCTGTCTTTTCGCTTTTCCTGCAAAGCGCCGCCTCGATCATTTCCTCGTCCTTATATCCGAGCCCCTTCAAGTGATCGTGAAGCGCGCCGAAGGAATTCGGCGCATATCCGATCCCGAAGCGTTTTATTATCGGTACGCCGAGACGTCTGTTCAAAAGATACGCTCTTGCCGCCGCGCCTGCGGCGTCGTCAAAGAGCTTTTCCCTGAAAAACTTTGCGGCATCTACGTTCATTTCAAGAACTCTCGACCTCGACACGCCCTTCTGATAGAAGTTTGCGTCGTTAAACTCCGGGAGCGTTATCCCCACTCGTTTTGCAAGATACTCTATCGCGGACGGATAATCGAGATTCTCAGCTCTCATTATGAACGAGACAACGTCCCCTCCCGCGCCGCATCCGAAACAATAAAAGCTCGATGAGCCGGTATAAACCGTAAACGACGGCGTCTTTTCACTGTGGAACGGACAAAGCCCTTTCATGTTGGAGCCCGCCCTTGTCAGCGTTACATATGAAGAAATAACGTCTTCGATCGGATTCCTGTATTTGATATCTTCAATTATATTCTGCGGTATTCTTGACATAATGACTCCTTTATTCTTATCGGTAATTTGTAATCATTGTTACAAATTCGCGGCACCGAATACGCCGCGCAAAGACTATCGGGGTCAAACTCCGTCAGGCGTTCTCCAAACCGACGGAATAAACAGATTCTTATAAGTGTCGATCGCAGAGCGGTCGGTGAGACTTGAGATGTAATCGCACGCGCAGCGCTCAACTGAATCGCTCTCAATAAATTTTGAATAAGGAGCGGGTATCTCCGCGGGATGCTTTACGAAATGCTCGTAAAGGATCGCGAGCATCTCCTTCGCCTTTGACTCTTCGGATTTTGCGACAGGGTTTCTGTATACGGCGTCAAAAAGGAACTTGCGAAGGCGTTCCGTCGCCTCACCCACGTCCTTTGTCATGGAGATCTCGGGCTTGCCCGTACTCGCCTCGATGACGGACGATACCATGGTGTTTATCCTCTGCCCGTGACGGTCGCCGAGAAGCTCGAGAATATCCTTCGGGATATCCTCCTGCACCATTATACCGGCGCGGCACGCGTCGTCAATATCGTGATTTATGTATGCGATACGGTCGGCAAACTTAACGATGACCCCTTCGAGAGTGGAAGCCATACAGCTGCCCGTGTGATTCAGTATACCGTCTCTTACTTCCCACGTAAGGTTGAGTCCCGCACCGTCGTTCTCAAGTTTTTCAACGACACGAAGACTCTGCTTATAATGAGTGAACGACGGATCGAAACACTCCTGCATAACCAGTTCCCCGGCGTGACCGAACGGCGTATGTCCGATATCGTGTCCGAGGGCGGCTGCTTCGCAAAGGTCTTCGTTCAAGTTCAGAGCGCGGCATATGATGCGGGCGATCTGCGATACCTCGAGCGTATGCGTCATCCTCGTGCGGTAGTGTTCGTCTACTGGAAAAAGAAAGACCTGTGTTTTGTGCATAAGTCTTCTGAACGATTTTGAATGTATGATCTTATCGCGGTCGCGCTGAAACTCGGTCCTGTTCGGACACGGCTCATAAGGATAGTCTCTGCCGCGAGTATTTGAAGTTAAAAAAGCAAACGGAGAAAGATAATTCTTTTCACGTTCGCAGAACATTTCACTGACTGTCATGCTTCCTCCGACAAAAAAAGTCATTTAGCAGATTGCATTTTCTACATAATAAATACGCAAATTCTGCTCAAATGACTTTTTTGCTTCTGAATTTATTCGGAAAATAAACGGAAATAAAGGTTATTGACGCCTGACTCTCTCCTCTGAATAAAGCTGCGCGGGAACACTCTTTCCGGAAGTCGTCTGACTCAAGAACTCTGCAAGCGCGGCGGCGTCTGACGGAAGACACGATACGCGAACGCGCACGTCCGCCTCAAATTGCGCCTCTTCCTCTTTGCACCCGAGTGACTCGAGCTTCGGCGATATCTTCGTATAGTCAGAATAAGAGCACGTAAATTCAAGCACGTCGTACTCGACCATATCGGATACGCCCGCCGCGTCTATCGCTTCCTTCGCGGCGGCAGAATAAGCTCTGACAAGTCCCCCTGTGCCGAGGAGTATTCCACCGAAATATCGCGTTACCACGATACAAACGCCGTCGAGCGCGTACTTGTTTATCACTCCGAGAACGGGTATTCCGGCAGAGCCCTTCGGTTCGCCGTCGTCGGTGAATCGCGACACGTTTCCTCCGGCGAGAACGTACGCGAATACGTTGTGCTTTGCATCGTAATATTTCTTCTTAACAGATTCGATAAATGCGCGCGCCTCGTCTTCGCTTGACACCGGGGCGACATTTGCTATGAACTCGGATCTCTTTTCTTCGATCTTTGCCTCAGCGCTCCGCGAAACGGTCTTTCTCGTTTTGTTTTCTGACATTGTGCGCTCCGTTACAGTTCTTCATTAATAAATATCGCGTCATAATCCACGATATATTTTTTAAGTCTTCCGGCGCTCTTTTCATCGACCAGAGCCGATGCTTTTACGCCGTCGTCCGTATACTCGACCTCGACGTCCTCGCAGATCTTATAGACGGTCGCCACGATCCCGCTCTCAGAAAGAGGTATTTCAAGCTCTACTCTGCGCTTTCCGCACGAGAGCATCTTCTCAAGCTTTTCGGAAAACTCATCTATACCTTCGCCTGTCAGCGCGGATATGAAGACGGACGTCTCGTCGGCGCCGTCAGCAAGAGCTTTCATTGACAAAAGAGCGTTCTTGTCCTCGATCGCGTCGCACTTGTTGAATACGATAAGAGTCGGTTTTCCGGAAGCTCCGAGGTCGCAAAGAGTGCTTCTCGTGACTTCAAGCTCCGTTGCGAGATTCTCGTCCGACGCGTCGCACACGATTATGAGCAGATCTGCGTATACCGCTTCATCAAGCGTACTTCTGAACGCGGAAATAAGATGATGAGGCAGATTTCTTATAAAACCGACTGTATCTGTCAAAAGGATCTTTCTGCCCGACGGAAGAACGTACTGTCTCGTCGTGGGATCAAGAGTCGCAAAGAGCTTGTCCTCCGAAAGTATATCTGCGTCCGTCAGGGTGTTAAGAAGCGTCGACTTTCCCGCGTTAGTATAACCTACTACCGCGCAGCAGGCGATGCCGCCTCTGACTCTCGACGCTCTTTGAGTCTTTCTTATCTCGCCTATTCTTTCTATCTCGTCTTCAAGACGGCGCACCTTCGTTTTGAGGCGTCTGCGATCTATCTCAAGCTTTGATTCTCCCGGTCCTCTCGTACCGACTCCGCCGCCGAGACGGGACATATCGCGTCCCTTTCCCATCAGTCTCGGCGCAGTATATTTGAGCTGCGCGAGCTCGACCTGAAGACGCCCTTCGGCGCTCGTCGCTCTGGCGGCGAAAATATCGAGGATCAGCATACTTCTGTCTATGACAGTCGCCCTTTCTTCAAGCGCGTCTTCAATACATTTTATCTGCGCGGGGGAAAGTTCCGTATCAAACACCGCAACGTCGGCTCCTGTCGAGTCAAGAAGAGTTGCGAGTTCTTCAAGCTTACCCTTGCCTATATACGTTCTCGCATCCGGCTTATCGCGCGTCTGCGTGACGACGCCGAGCGCGCGCCCTCCCGCGGTATCGACAAGGCGAGATAGCTCTTCAAGAGATATCCTTGCGTCATCGTCGTCCGCGCCGGAAAAGAGAGATACGAGTATCGCGCCGAACGAGCGGTCGCAATCGTTTTCGACTTCGCCGGAGTCGGCGCTTTCGTTAATTGACTGATTATCTGTGTATTCCGTAATGATCACCTTCTTCGCAAAAAGGAAAAACCGGATAAGAGTTACTTCTCTTATCCGGAATAAACCAAATTATTTTGCGCGCTGTAAACGTTTGTTGAACTTATCAACACGTCCGCCTGTATCTACGACCTTCTGCTTACCGGTGTAGAAAGGATGGCACTTTGAGCAAATTTCAACGCGGATCTCGCCGTTTGCATCGCTCTTTGTGGAACGTGTAACTACTGTTTCGCCGCAAGCGCAACGGATAGTAACTTCCTTATATTCGGGATGGATTCCTTCCTTCATCTTTATCACTCCTTACAGATTTTCATTTTACCGTAGCATTATATCATAATAAATTGTAAAAATCAACCCTTAATACAAAAAAACTTTTCAGAATATTTTGTCCTTAACCATTTCGTGCAGTTTTTCTATGATTTTTTTCTCAAGTCTCGATATATACGATTGAGAGATACCCATGATATCTGCGACTTCTTTCTGAGTATACTCCCTTTCCCCTGACATACCGAAGCGCATCTCGATTATTCTCTTTTCGCGCTCGGTGAGTACCGATATCGCCGCGCGGATTATACTCTCGTCCTCCTTCTGCTCCATACTGCGGCTGACGGAGTCCTCATCGCAGCCGAGAACGTCGGAAAGAAGCAGCTCGTTTCCGTCCCAGTCAACGTTCAGAGGCTCGTCTATCGACACGTCGGCGCGGTGCTGGGATGACTTCCTTATATACATAAGTATCTCGTTTTCAATACATCTCGAAGCGTACGTCGCAAGTTTTATGCTCTTGTCCGGACAAAAAGTATTGACAGCTTTTATCAAACCGATCGTACCTATTGAGATCAGGTCTTCAAGTCCGACGTCGCAGTTTTCGAATTTCTTTGCGATATATACCACAAGACGAAGGTTATGTTCGATCAGAGATTCTCTGAAGCGCGCTTCGCCCATACGGCTTATCGCCTCGTCCTCCTCTTCTTTTGTAAGCGGAGGCGGCAGAGTGTCGGGACCGTTTATGTAAAACACGTTTCCTTTCGTGTGAAATACACGTGATAAAAG
>JAFXNX010000176.1 GCA_017529175.1 Clostridia bacterium | reverse complement strand
GGCAGACCGGTTTCATACTGCAGTTATCGCAAGGATGGTATTTCGTGAGCTGTCGCGGCGCGCTCTCGCACCGCCCGCTCGCGATCTCTTCCGCGATCCCGGCGATGATGGCGCCGGTCTCCTCGTAAAGCCCTTCGAGCTCTTCGAGCGTGTAGTGTAAAGTTTTTTTGTTGACGTATTTATCCACGTTCTCTTTTCCCATCGCGCCGAGCGCGTCGGGGTCGTCGAGCACGATCCCGCTTCTCTTAATGGCGCCGCTTGCAAGCTCGATCGCCTCGTCGTACTTTACCGGCAGGTCCGACTTTGCGCTGTCGGGTTGCATGGAAAGATAGATCATGCCGCCGGGAAGCACGACGCGTCCCCCCGCCGTCAGTTCGTCTCTGAAAGCGCACGCCTCTCCCTTCCAGAGAGTGAAAAGATATATGAGAAGCTGGAGATTGATCCCCTTTTGAATATCCGACGGATTGAAAGTCTTATCCGACGTTTTGTAGTCAACGACTCTGACGTACACCTTGCCGTCCGCCTCGTATATGTCGGCGCGGTCGATAGTTCCGTAGAGGGACACCTTCGTCCCGTTTTCGCCCGAAAATTCGAGCGGACGGGGCATACCCTCCCCGCTTCCGAGGGCAAGCTCGAATCTGTAAGGTCTGAACGCACTCTCGGAGAACTCGGCCATTATCGATCTGACGAGAAGAAGCACGTTCCGCCTTAGTCTTCGGAAAAGATATTTCTGACGGGACGACGCGACGTCGCCCTGCATTATGTCGCAAACGTGCTTCGCGATTATGCGGTCGACCGTCCTTTCCGTCTCGTCGTCCGGGATGGGAAGGTCGCGGCCTCTTACCTCTGTGAAGAATACCTCGAGCACCTTGTGAACGAGGTTTCCGACGTCAACCGATTCGACCTTCGCAGACGGCGGCTCGCCGAGCTTCACAACGTATTTCATACAGTACATAAACGGACATTCCGAGAATTTGTCGATGCGCGTCTGCGTGAGGGACAAGCGTTTCCCGATCGCAAGGCCGGCGCAGTCGCCGTCAAGGCGCTCGCTGTCGGCGGAAAGAGGCGCGGTTATCACGGGAGGGAGCGCATCTTTCCCCGCGTAAAGCTCTATCGCGCGGCGGGCGGAGTCCTCGCCGTTCTGCGCAAAGTCGTAAGCGCTCGCTCCGCTCCACACCTTGTCCGTCAGGGGAAGCTCTGCGAAGTCTGCCGGAGAGACTCCGAGCAGTTTCATTATCCTGCGTACGCCGACGGACGCCGACACGTCGCCGTCGTCCCCTTCGACGGCGTAAGTGAGAGTGAGGGATTCCGAGGGGAGAGTGACGCACCGCCAGAAGCGGAACAGTTCTTCTCCCGTTTCGACGTCCTCGCCGTCCGAGAGCGTGATCCCGTGCGTTTCGAGTATCGTGCGGTCAAGATCGCTGAATATCCCGCCTTCACGGACGGGGGCGGGGAATTCTCCCTCGGCGCACCCGATCATTATAACTTTTTTTATGTTTTCGCACCGTATTCCCGCCGCGTCTCCGAACGTGACAACGTCGACTCCTTCCGGGATCGCTCCGATGTCGAAGGACGATGCGACGAGGGCGAAAAGACGCGAAAACTGATCCGCGCCGCATTTGACGTCGCCGCAGACCGCGATCAGCGTGTCAAGAACCTCTACAACTGCCGAAAAGCTCTTTTCGAGGTCCTCCGCATCTCTCGTTCTTCCTTCTCCCGCAAGGATATCCGAAAGAGAACAGAGAGTTTCGTACACGCCGAGAGACGTAAGCAAATCGTATATTGTTCGACAAATGTCGATCATCTTCGCGTCCCCTTCCGCGAAAAGGGTGACGAGAGGCAGAAAAGCGTCTGCGATCTTTCCTTTTACTCTGTTCGCGTCGAAAAGAGACGACGCCTCGCGCTCTGAAAACTCTTTTTTATATCCCGACGGATTCTTGGCCCACTCCGCGCCGTCGAAGTATGCGCGCCGTCCCCGAATATTCCAGGTGGTTATGTATTCTTCAAAGTTTGCGCGCTCGCCGGGCGAGAGCGGGAAAAGTCCCGTTTTGGTGAAGCGTATAACGCTCTCCGGCTTGAAGCCGCCCGCGACGGCGTCGAGCGCGGACGTGACGAGAGTCACCGTCTGCGAGGTCGATATACCGTTCCTTGACGAAGTGTGATACGGTATCCCGAGCGCGTCGAGGCGCATATCGAGGATGCCGCGGTAAGTCTCGGTGTTTCGCGCGACGACGGCGATATCGGAATACGACATACCGCCGCGAACGGCGCTCTCGATCTCGGCGCCGACGGCGCGGGCTTCCTCGTATCTGTCGCGGCAGCGTATTATTTTCACGTTTCCGCCTTCGCCGCCGAACTCCGGCGCGGCAAATTCCCAGAGATTTTTTTCAAGGTACAGAAGGTCCGCCTTGTCACAGCGGCAGTTTTTATCAAGAACTGTTTCGATGACGTCCCTTTTTGCCGATCGCGCAAGGCGCGATGCGCTCTTGTAAAACTTTTCGACGTGCGAAAAGTGAGGGGCGCAGGACCCCTCTTTCATCGTGAAGGTTATAAAGAGGTCGCGCGCGTCTCTCATTATGTAGTAAAGTATCTCCGTCTCGACGGGAGTCAGGGAATAGAACGAATCGATAAAGACCTCGCTGTCTTTAAAGAACGGCGCGCTTTTCAGTTTCGACGCGAGCGACGATAAAATGTCGTCCGGATCGCGCATCCCGTCTTTTTCGACAAGTGTCGAATATGCGGAGCAGACAAGCGAGAGGTCGGACAGTTTTTTGTAAAGTCCCTCGTACTCGCCTTCGATCTCCGACGCTCCGCGCTCAAGCTCCGTGACGCCGACACCGCGTATTTTCAGTTGCTTCATCGTGTCGAGAAGGGTGCGGACGTACTTCTCCTCATGCCCCGGGTCTTCCGAATAAAGTGAGAGCAAGTCTCTGACGGAGCGCACCGCCATCCACATCGTGATAAGGCGCCGTGCTTCCTTCGTGTACGTTTTTCCGAGCCCTCCGAGCGATCTGAACACAGTATCCGCGAGGCGGCGGAAACTGACGACTTCGAGCTCGAGAGCGGCGCTTGCGGGAAGCGAGGCGCAAACGCGCGATTCCCACAGGACCGCCTGCTGTTCGGGGACGATGAGATATTTTCTCGCGCCGTCGCCGAGCCGTTCTCTGATCCTTTTTATGATATGTTCGCCTTTTCCGGTGCCGGACGATCCGACGATGAATTCAGTCATTGACTTCCTCCGCTCCTTCGATGATATCGAAGTTTCTCATGATTATCTCGCGTTTTCTCCATGAAAAGGGATATTTCGCATACTCCCCGTCGCTCATCGCGCCTATGCGGCGCCTCTCGTCACCGTCTATCGCGCCGGCGGTGAAATGATCGCTGTACTTTGCGGCGACTCCCTCGTTCATCGGGCATACCGAGGCGCATACGTCGCAACCCCACGCGTATCCCGACGCTTTTATTATAGCGCGTTCCGTGTCCGATAAAAGTCCCTTTTTTTGAGTGAGTCCCGCAACGCAAAGGGTGTGGTTGCCTCGCAGCGCGCCGGACGGACACGCGTCGCGGCACGCGCCACAGTGAAGACATCCGCCCTCCTTCGGCGCGCCGTGCGGTATGCCCTCGTAAGAAAGCTCGTCACGCGTCAGAGAACAGACAGTTTCCCCTATAAATACGAAAGAGCCGTATTTTTCCGTTATAAGATATCCGTTGTCGCCGATGATGCCGAGACCGGCGTCAAGCGCCGCGCGCCTCTCGTCGATCGGAGAGTGGTCGGCGAAAGTCTTAACGTATGCTCCGCCGTACTTTTCGAGGAGCAGCGAGGCGATTTTTCCGCCGTGATGCGCGAAAAAGCCGTGATAATCGGGGATCCTTGCGAACGACGCAAGAGGCGGCGCGTCGTTTCTCGGGTAGGGGGCTGCCATGACTACGGCGTAAAGCTCCGTCCCCTTCGGCGCGTCCGCGATAAGATACGGCTTTGTGACGGCGCACGCGGACAGAGGGATTGTCGCGAACGCCTCGGATATATTCGTTTTTATATATTCGGCAAGTGTCAAAATACGCCTCCGTTGTGGTTTGTATGACATAATTATACCAGATATTCGGTTTCTCTTCAATAGTTAAAGCAAGAAATGCGAAAAACCGGGCAGAGCGGAAAAAAGTATTGACAAAAAGCCATTTCTTTGTTATAATAACGGTGCTGAAAACGCTACTATGGCTCAGTTGGCAGAGCACGTCATTGGTAATGACGAGGTCCCGGGTCCGAATCCCGGTAGTAGCTCCAGAAAAAGGGCGCCCGCTTCGGGCGCCCTTTTTTGCTTTGCCGGGTTCTCCACCCGTTGTCATTCTGAGCCGAAGGCGAAGAATCCCTTTGGTAAGAGGTGATCGAGGTCCTGCACTCGTGATAAAGGGATCCTTCGTTCCGCTCCGCTTCACTCAGGATGACATAAAAAAGAATATCATTCTGAGCCGAAGGCGAAGAATCCCTTTGGTAAGAGGTGACTGACGTCCTGCACTCGTGATAAAGGGATCCTTCGTTCCGCTCCGCTTCACTCAGGATGACATAAAAAAG
>JAFXNX010000015.1 GCA_017529175.1 Clostridia bacterium | reverse complement strand
GGGAATATCTCAAGTCTTCCGAAGAGCATATCGAACGAAAGGACTACTTTTGAGAGCACAGAGAAGTCGGCGTACGAGCCGAGCGGTCCGACTTTGCCGAGACCGGGTCCTATGTTGTTGAAGCAGGCGACGACCGCGGTGAACGACGTCGTCGTCGACACCTCTTCCGTCATATTCTTCATACCTTCCGCTCCGTGGCGCGCGATCTGCGCGGCGGACGATCCGTCAAGAGATACGATTATTGTCGACAGAGCGATCAGGATAATGAACACCACAAAATAGCCGCACACGTTCATTATGACGCTGTGCTCGACCACTTCCCCGTCGCATCTTACAAGGTGTATGCTCTTTGACTTGACGGAGCGCTTCATTTCACGGACAGCGGTTTTGACAAGTATAACGACACGCGACACTTTGAGGCCGCCGCCGGTCGAGCCCGCGCACGCCCCGATAAACATCAGCAAGACAAGCACCACCTGCGACATCGCCGGCCAAAACGTGAAGTCCGCCGTGGCATATCCGGTCGTCGTCATGATGGACGCAGTCTGGAAGAAGGAATATCTGAACGCGTCTCCGAAGTTCGAGTATACGCCTCTTATCATCGTATTCATCATAAGGAAGGCTGTCGCCGCTCCTACGATGCCGATGTACCACTTAACTTCCTCATTCTTGAACGCCGACGAGAATTTCCTTATCAGCATGAAATAGTAGACGTTGAAGTTCACTCCGAACAGCACCATAAATACCGCGATCACCATTTCAAAGTAGGCGTTGTTATAGTGCATTATTCCGTCGGCGTAAATGCTGAATCCGCCTGTACCCGCGGTACCGAAAGCGTGAGTGATGCTGTCGAACACGGGCATTCCGCCGAACACGAGGAAGAGTATCTCAAGCACGGTGAGTCCGAGATAAATACCGTAGAGGATGCGCGTATTGAATCTGACTTTGGACACGAGTTTGCCGTACGTCGGTCCGGGGGATTCGGCGCGAAGGATGTGCGCCTCCGATCCGCCCTCCTGACCTTTTCCCTTCATGGCGGGGAAAAGCGCGATACCGAACGCCAGAACGCCCATACCGCCTATCCAGTGGGTGAAGGACCTCCAGAACAGAAGCGAGCGCGACATATTCTGAACTATCCCGTCTATCGCGACTGACGTCGTGCTCTTTCCGATGATACTCGCTCCGGTCGTAGTGAATCCCGAAACGGTCTCGAAAAACGCGTCTATAAAACTCGGTATCTGACCGCTTATAACAAACGGCAGAGCGCCGAATACCGAGATCAGCACCCAGGAGAGCGCGGTGATGGTAAATCCCTCGCTCGCTCTGTATCTGCCCTCGGGTTTTAACAGCATAAACAGCGAACCGAGCGTACTCGACGCTGCGGCGGGTATCAGAAACGGCAGAACGAGCCGCTTTTCGTGATATATCGCCGCGACGATTATCGGAAGCAGCATCAGGACCGATCCCACTATCAATATCCGTCCGGTAAAATACAGAATTCTTTTTATGCTCAAATGATCATCTCCCGTATATCAGATGACGTATCCCTTATTCAAGTATACCGTCAAGCTCGTTTATAAACTTGTTCGTCGTAACGACGATAACGATGTCTCCCTGATTTATCGTATCCTGACCGCCGGGGAAAATGACTTTTCCCTGTCTGATGATACCGGCGATGATAAGATTCTTCTTCGTTTTAAGCTCCGAGAGCGGTATATCGACGGCGCGGCACTTCGTGTCCACAAGAAACTCCATAGCTTCCGCCTTGTCGTCGGCGACTCTGTAAAGAGTTCTGATCTTACTGCTTCCGGTCTTCTCCGCGGAACGGACGTAAGTGAGCATGACTTCTGTCGTCAACTGTTTCGGCGAGATTATGCACTCGATACCGACCTTTTCCGCCATCTCCTTGAGCTCCGGCTTGTTGATCTTCGTTATTATCTTCGGAACGCCGATAAGCTTTGCGTAAAGAGAGACTATGATATTGTCCTCGTCAATGCCCGTCAACGCGACTACGCTGTCGAAGTCCCTGATGCCCTCTTCTTCGAGAACGCTCTGATCAGCTCCGTCTCCGCATACAATAGATACTTTCGGAAGAGCGGACGCAAGCTCGAGGCATCTGTCGTGATCGCGTTCGATTATCTTGACCTTGATGCCGGACGACTGCAGCGCCTGAGCGAGATAATAAGAGATCTTGCCGCCGCCGATAAGAAGCGCGTTTTTGAGCTTTCCGGACTGCAGTCCCATCTCTCTGAAGAACGTACCCATATCGCGGTGTGTCGCCGTGACGTAGACCTTGTCGCCCGCCATCGGAACGAAGTTACCCGTCGGTATTATCGCCTCGGCTTCTCCCGGACGCTGGATGGCGCATACGAGTATCTTCGACGCGAGAGCGTTATGGAGCTTCGTAAGGGGCTTTCCGCAGATCGGAGAATCCTCCGTCAGCTTTATCTGCACCATATCTATCCTGCCGCGCGCGAAAGTGTCGACTTCCGTCGCGGAGGGCATAAGGATGAGGCGCGCCGCCTCGCGAGACGCGAGAAGCTCCGGGTTTACGGTCATGGAAATACCGAGATGCTGGCTGAGGTAGACCGCGTGGGCGTTCTGCTTCGGGTCTCTCACTCTTGCGATACATCTTACCGTCCCCATATCCTTCGCGATAATGCAGGAGAGCATATTAATCTCGTCGCGCGACGTCGTTGCGACTATCAGATCGGCTCCGGCGGCGCCGGCTTCTTCAAGTACCTCGTAAAGTATGCCGTCTCCGCAGATGCCGAGGATATCGTAAGCGTAAGTCACTTTTTCAATGACCTGTTTGTTGGTGTCTATGACACAGATGTCGTGTCCCTCGTTGCAGAGGGCACCGGCTATCGCCTCTCCGACCTTTCCGCATCCGACAATGATTATTTTCATAATTCAGACAGCCGCGATAACGCGGTCTCCTTTTTTTGATATGACCGAATAAACGAAGATCAGTCTATGGGCTCGCCTTCCTTATTGAAAAGCGGAAGCGGCTCGAGATAAACTATATCGTCACGCTTCGTAGCGTCGCCCTCTGCGAGGATAGCCATTTTTCCGCAGATCACGCCGCCCGCCTCTGTGACGAGCTTTTCGAGCGCGGCAAGAGATTCACCCGTCGAGATAACGTCGTCGACGAGCAGGATGCGTTTGCCCTTCATAAGCTCCGCGTCCGCGCCGTCGAGATAGAGCTTCTGCTCGCCCTCGGTGGTGATGGAACGGACTGTGACTTCGAAGACTCCGTTCATATAGAGTTTCGGCTTCTTACGCGCGAGAAAATACTTACGGTTGCCGTCAAGGCGCGCCATCTCGTGAACTATCGGTATTCCTTTGGACTCCGCGGTTATCGCGTAATCGTACTCGGGTGCTTTCGCGAGCAGTTCCTTCGCGCAAGCGGTAGTAAGCTCCGGATCGCCGAAAATAACGAACGCGGCGATCTTCAGGTTTTCGTTAAGAGGACAGAGCGGGAGCGAACGTTCGATTCCCGCGATGTTCATTTCATAAGACTTTTTCATTTCCGATACCTCTCAAATCATTTATTTCTTACGTCGGCTCCCATAGTATGAGTGATCTTTCTCATAACGGAATCGGCGACAGCGTCGATCTCGGCGCCGCTCAGCGTCTTTTCATCGGAACCGATGATGAGTCTGACCGTGACGGATTTCTTTCCGTCCGGTATTTGTTTGCCTTTGTATTCGTCGACGAAAAGAACATCCCTCAGGAGCGAGCCGTCGGACTTCTTTCCGAGTATGGCGGTGTGAATATCACTCCACTTTACCGTATCGTCAACAAGGAACGAAATATCGAACGTGTTCTCCGGGAAATCGGAGACTTTTGCATATTTGTTCGTTCTCGAACTGAGCGGCGCGAGCGCGTCGAGGTCGATCTCGGCAAGCGCGGCTGTCAGCACCTTGATACCGCATCCGAGCGCCGCTTTTCTCGAGATAAGTCCCATATCGCCGATCTTCTCGCCGTTAAGGCAAACGTTCAGCCACGCCGTATCGTCCGCCCAGTACGGCTTTTCGATCCGCTCAAAAGTGAGCGCTTCCATATGCGTATATCTCGACATCGAACCGATAACACCTTTCGCGCGCAAGAACAGCTCTTTCGCGCACTCCGGCTTGCCCGCAAACGCGAGCCCGAGGCATCTCTTCTGACACGGCAGAGACTCGTTCGGGTATACCGAGGTGTAATCCCTGTCGAGGAATACTTTCGCTTCTTCAAATATCCCGAACGACTCGTAATTGTGCTCGTTCTTGACTATCGCGCGGCAAATGTTCGGAAGCATCGACGAACGCAGATACTTTTCAGTCGGCGACGGAGGCGTCGAAAGCGCAAGAATTCCGTTTGTCGAAGGAATGAGCGCTTCGACGAACTCTTCGCTCATCCAGGGATACGTGAATATCTCCTGCATATCGCATCTGAAAGCGAGATATTCCTTGATGCGGCGGACAAGGTCCTCGTCGCGCTGATTTACGGCTCCTTCAAAGGTCGCCGTGATCGTCGTCGCTTCAAAGTTGTCGTAGCCGTACATTCTCGCTACTTCCTCCATGACGTCCGCTTTTATACCGACGTCGCCTGTGGAGCGCCACGTGGGGACCACGACGTGCATATCGCGCTCTCCTATCTCGACTTCAAATCCCATCGTTCCGAGCTTGCGCTCAACAACTTCCTTCGGGACTCTCATACCGAGACGGCGGTCGAGCCATTCGAGCGGCACGTCGATCTCGCGTCTGACAAGCTTTCTCGGATAGTTGTCCGAAAAAGCGGTAACTTTCATTTCGGGGTAGAGCTCTTTAAATATCTTCATCGCGAGCGAGAGCGCCTGGTCGCATCTCTCGGGGTCTATCGCCTTTTCATAGCGCGAGGAAGACTCCGTACGGTTGTCGTAGCGCAGCGCCGTGCGGCGGACTCCGCGGGAATCGAAGTTTGCGACCTCAAGGATAACTGACGTCGTGTCGGGAAGGACCGAATCCTTCGCGCCGCCCATAACTCCGGCGAGCGCCACGGCGCCGTCCGCGTCGGCGATAACGAGGTCGTCACGCGACAGTTCAAGGTCCTTGTCGTTCAGAAGCTGCAAGCTCTCGCCGTCCTTTGCAAGACGGACTTCGATATGATCTTTTATGTGATCGGAGTCAAAGACGTGCGTCGGCTGACCTACCGCGAGCATAACGTAGTTGGTCACGTCGACGAGCGCGTTGATCGGACGAAGTCCCACTCTCCAAAGGCGGCTCTGCATATTGAAAGGCGCACACTTTACCGAAAGTCCTTCAATCTTCGAGCCGATGTAGCGCGGGCATCTCTCGTCGTCAAGTATTCTGACGTCAAACGGTACGTCCGTTTCCGGAACGTACGCGGGGATAGGAGAAAGCTCAAGGTCGTAGAGCGCCGCGAGCTCTCTTGCGATGCCGTAGTGTCCCCAGAGGTCGGGGCGGTTGGTCATCGACTTGTTGTCTATCTCGAGAATATAGTCGTCAAGCTCGAGCGCCTTCGCAAGAGGAGTGCCGGGAGCTGCGTCGAGCGACGTAAGATCCATTATCTCGTGTTCATCGTTTGCCGGGAAGAGCGCGTCCATACCTACTTCGACCGAGGCGCATATCATGCCGAAGCTCTCGACGCCGCGCAGCTTCGCATTTTTGATCTCGACGGGCTCGCCCTCTCCGTGCCAGCGCACCATGGCGCCGGGACACGCGACGACTACCTTCATTCCCGCTTCGAGATTGCTTCCTCCGCAGACGATATCCTTGATATCTTCCGTTCCGACGTCGACCTTGCAGATGCGAAGCTTATCGGCGTTCGGATGAGGGAGGACTTCTTTGATCTCGCCGATGACGATACCGTCAAAACGGCGCGCGAGTTCTTCAACTCCTTCCACTTCGACCGTCGACATTGTAAGGTCGTAAGCGAGCTTTTTCATATCGAGGTCGTCCGGAAGCGATACAAAATCTTTTATCCAGTTAAGCGACAGTTTCATTTAAAGCGTCCTCCTTTCAGCAGAATTGTTCAAGGAACTTGAGGTCGGTGCTGTGGAACAGTCTTACGTCGTCGATGCCGTAGCGCATCATAACGAGACGGTCAAGACCGACGTTGACGTAAAATCCGGTGTACTCGTCGGGATCGAGCCCCGCCGCGCGGAGCACGTTCGGGTGAGGCGTTCCGCCGGGCATTATCTCGATCCAGCCGACGTGCTTGCACACGCTGCAGCCCTTGCCGCCGCAGATCTGACATCCCATATCTATTTCAAAACCGGGTTCGACGAACGGGAAAAATCCCGCTCTCATACGGACGGGGACATCCTTTCCGAACACCTTTGAAAGAATGGATTTTATCATGACTTTTCCGGCGGTGAAAGTGAATTCTTTATCTACGATGAGCGCCTCGTACTGGAAGAACGCGCGCTCGTGGTGACTGTCCGTCGTTTCGTTGCGGTATACTCTGCCAGGATAAACGAAGCGGTAGGGCGGCTTGTGTGTCTGCATATAGTGGACGCTGTCGCCGGTGAGGTGCGGACGAAGGCACAGCTTGTCCGACGCGCTGCCCGTGTCGTGTCCCTCGAGCCAGTATGTGTCCATGCTCTCGCGGGCGGGATGGTTCGGGGGGAAGTTAAGGTTGTCGAAAGCGTAATACTCGCTCGTGATCTCCGGACCTCCGAAAATCTCAAACCCCATCGAACGAAACGCGTCGTTGAGGTCGTAGCACATCTGAGTTATCGGATGGAGACGTCCTGACTTCGGAGCGTATCCGGGTATCGTGTAGTCGAAATCGGGGGATACGCCGAACGCCTTTTGTTCTTTCTCTTCTTTTTTCTTTTGAAGCATCGCTTCTATCTCGGCTCTGACCTCGTTCGCGATCTGACCGATCACGGGTCTTTCCTCGGGTGTGAGCGAGCCCATACCGCGAAGGACGCTCGTCAGCTCTCCCTTCTTACCGAGATATTTGATCCTGATCGCCTCGAGATCGGCGCTTTTCGCCGACAGCGATTCGATCGCTTCCGCTTTGATCTTCTGCAGAATTTCCTTCATGTTCTTCTCCTGTATGTTAATTTAAATTATTCACTTGAAAACGGCGATACGACGTCCCGTTCCATTCGCCGTGATGAACGCAAAATACAATACCCCGTCCGCTACGGGACGGGGCCTATGCCTCGTGGTACCACCCGAATTCCGGCGTGAGCCGGCACTCTTTGAAGGATATAACGGTCCTTCCCGGGTCGGACTACGTATCACCCGACCGGCTCGGAAGTGAAAGGATAGGCGCGCGGATGGGCAGGGTCACAGCAACTCCCTTCCCTCTCTGAAAACGCGTACTCGCCGCTCCGTCTTCGTCACAGCTTTTGACACTATATAATAACATAAAAAATTTAAAAACGCAATAGTTATTTTTAAAATAATTCCTTTGCAGCATTTAATAAAATGTTAGTTTACAATAGATGTGAGACTGAGAAGATATAGAAAAAGTGATTGAGACCTGATAGAATAGAATTACCCCTAACTCTCAACTAACAGGAAGGACTCAATCACTCTATGAAAGATTATAGCACAACAAAGCGATATT
>JAFXNX010000175.1 GCA_017529175.1 Clostridia bacterium | reverse complement strand
GCGAACGTATCATTTCAGTTTTATTACCTCGCGCACGCTGTCGGCGATAGCCGCAGCGTCGAGTTTGAAGAGTCCGAGAAGTTCCTTCGCGGGACCGCTTCTGCCGAACGTGTCGAGAACGCCGATCCTGCCCATCGGAACGGGGCAGTTTTCCGCAAGACACTCAGCGACAGCGCCGCCGAGTCCGCCGATGATCGAATGCTCTTCAGCCGTGACGACAGCTCCGGTCTTCTTCGCCATCTTTACAACAAGCTCTTCGTCGAGCGGCTTTATCGTCGCCATATTGACGACTGCCGCGTCGATACCCTCCGCCGCGAGCGCTTCCGCCGCCGCGAGAGCCTCGGATACTTCGACGCCGTTTGCGATGATCGTAACGTCCGCTCCGTCGCGGAGAAGACAGCCGCGCCCGATCTCGAACTTATATCCTTCGGGAGAAACGACGGGGACAGCCATTCTTCCGAATCTCATATATACGGGACCGGCGTAGTTTATCGCCGCTTCCACCACCTGACGCGCTTCTATGTCGTCGGCGGGACAAATAACAGTCATTCCGGGAACGACTCTCATCAGCGCGAAGTCCTCACAGCACTGGTGCGTCGCGCCGTCTTCTCCGACGGTGATACCGCCGTGAGTCGCGCCGATCTTGACGTTAAGATGAGGATAACCGATCGAGTTTCTTACCTGCTCAAAGCTCCTGCCGGCGGCAAACATTGCGAAAGAGCTTGCAAACGGGATCTTTCCGGAGAGCGCAAGACCCGCGGCGACTCCCATCATATTGTTTTCCGCGATACCGCAGTCAAAGAATCTGTCCGGATGAGCTTTCTTGAATATGCCTGTCTTCGTCGCCGCGGCAAGGTCGGCGTCGAGGACTACGAGATTTTCATATTTGTTGCCGAGCTCGGCGAGAGCTTCGCCGTAGGACTGGCGTGTTGCTATCTTATCAGCCATCGTTCTTTCCTCCTTACGCCTTCAGTTCCGCCATAGCGGTGTTGTACTGTTCTTCGTTCGGCGCAGCGCCGTGCCAGGAGACATTGTTCTCCATGTACGATACGCCCTTGCCCTTCGTGCTCTTAGCGATAATAATGCTGGGCTGACCCTTGCACGCCTTCGCCGCCTTTACTGCAGCGTCGATGGATTCAAAATCGTGCGCGTCGCAGTCGATAACGTTCCAGCCGAACGCCTCGAACTTCTCGCGGTAAGGAGTCGGATTCATGACGTCCTTGATCGGCCCGTCGATCTGAAGTCCGTTCCAGTCGAGTATGTAGCAAAGATTGTCGAGCTTGTAGTGAGCGGCGAACATCGCGGACTCCCAGACTTCGCCCTCTTCGCTCTCGCCGTCGCCCATCAGAGCCCAGACGCGGCGGCCCGACTTGTCAAGCTTTGCCGCGAGCGCCATTCCGCAAGCGGCGGAAACGCCCTGCCCGAGAGAACCTGTCGTCATATCGACGCCGGGCGTCTTTTTGAGATCGGGATGTCCCTGAAGGTGACTTGTGGTCTTTCTGAACGTCTTGAGATCCTCTACCGGGAAATATCCGCGGTGAGCGAGCACGGAATAAAGACCGGGGGAAATGTGTCCTTTTGAAAGAACAAAGCGGTCACGGTCGGGAGCGGAAGGTTCCTTCGGGTCGATATTCAACTCTTCAAAATACATATAAGTCAGAATATCCGCGGAGGAAAGAGAGCCTCCCGGGTGGCCGGATGACGCCGAATATACCGCGTCAATGATACCGATACGAACGTTTCTCGCGAGCTCTTTGAGTTCGCCGATTCTTTTTGCATCCATATATTTGCCTTTCTTTCCGCGCTGCCGCGAAAAAATAAAATTGATCTGATCACGGGGAGACCCCGCTCTTTGTATTCTAATATATTTTTACTGTTTTGTCAATGATAAGCATTTATTTATACCTCCGCACCCTGTAGGATTACAATAGATGTGTGACAATAAGGGAAAAAGAGATGACGAATGAGAGAACCTGTGATACAGTATAGTTGCTGACACCAACTGAAAGGCAGGTCACCCACTCGTCATGAATACTGTAACACAAAAGATGCTGTT
>JAFXNX010000174.1 GCA_017529175.1 Clostridia bacterium | reverse complement strand
GCCGCGAAGCTTGTTTAAAATGAGCGTTGTGAGCGCTTCGCCCTCGATGTCCTCGGCGATGATAAGCAGCTTCTTGCCCGACTGAACTATCTGTTCAAGCAGCGGAAGCAGATCCTGAATGTTAGATATCTTCTTGTCTGTGATGAGAACGAGAGCGTCGTCAAGGACGGCTTCCATCTTTTCGGTATCCGTAGCCATGTAGGGAGACAGATAACCGCGGTCGAACTGCATACCTTCGACGACTTCGCAGTACGTCTCTGCGGACTTGGACTCTTCGACTGTGATAACGCCGTCGGAAGTTACCTTTTCCATAGCGTCCGCGATAAGCTGACCGATGACCTCATCGGATGCGGAGATCGTACCGACTCTTGCAATATCCTTCGAGCCGTTGACCTTCTGGCTGTTTGCGATAAGTCCTTCGACCGCCTTGTCGACTGCCTTCTGGATACCGCGTCTTATCACCATCGGGTTAGCGCCTGCCGCGACGTTCTTCATACCCTCGTGGATGAACGCCTGAGCGAGAAGAGTCGCCGTCGTCGTGCCGTCGCCGGCAGCGTCGTTCGTCTTCGTCGCTACCTCGCGCACGAGCTGCGCGCCCATATTTTCGGACGCATCCTCAAGCTCGATCTCTTTTGCGATCGTAACGCCGTCGTTCGTGATAAGGGGAGTTCCGAATTTCTTGTCGAGAACTACGTTTCTGCCCTTCGGTCCGAGTGTGATCTTTACCGTATTTGCAAGCTTGTCAACGCCGTTTATAAGAGCGCTTCTTGCTTCTGCTCCGTAAATAATATCCTTTGCCATAACGATTATCTCCTTATTAATAATGATAGATTACTCAACTACAGCGAGTATGTCGGACTGACGGACGATGTTGTACTCCTCGCCGTCGCACTTGACTTCCGTGCCGGAATACTTGCTTGTGATAACTTTGTCGCCGACTTTTACGGTCATTACGACTTCTTTTCCGTCGACGTTTCCGCCGGGGCCTACTGCGATAACTTCCATGACCTGCGGTTTCTCCTGTGCGGTACCCGGAAGAATGATACCTGTCTTCGTCGTCTCTTCTGCGGCGACTGCTTTTACGACTACTCTGTCGGCTAAAGGTTTGATTGTCATAACTGCCTCCTGAAATACTGTGCGCTTGGCGCATCGAATTTTTAGTATGTTTAGCACTCGAAAAGATTGAGTGCTAACTTTTTACTTTTTCATTTTAATACCGCCTATATAAAAAATCAAGAGTTTTTTGGATATTTAACAAAAAGTTCACAATGGTTTTTACGTCTTTGTCAAACGCTTTTTTACTCTCTCACTTGAAGAGTGCTAAAATACTCGAAAAGCGTCAACCGATTGATTCTATGCCGAGCGGACTCAACATATAATAGCTTTACCATATTTTAAGAGGGCGCCATGCATTTTTTAGAGTCAACGAATTCGTTCTTATCGGGAATAATTCTGCCGGTCGTGTTGATAGGATGCGGTATCTATCTTGCCGTAAGACTTAAGCTTTTTTACGTTCTTCATCCGGTAAGATTCGCAAAAGACCTGAAAAATTCCGCGGCGAAAGGCGGGACGTCTCCGTTCAAGGCGCTCAGCGTCGCGCTCGCGGGAACGCTCGGAGTCGGCAATATCTCCGGCGTCGCGACGGCGATCTTCGCCGGCGGAGCGGGCGCCGTTTTCTGGATGTGGGTCTCCGCTCTTGCCGCCATGAGCGTCAAATACGCTGAAGTCTTCCTCGCGGTAAAGTACAGGAAGAAGGACTGCGCGAGGGGAGACGGTGTATACCACGGCGGCGCGTATTACTATATGTGCGAAGGGCTTGAGCCTAAGATCGGAAAAAGAGCGGCGAGGGGGATCGCGTCGTTTTTCTCGATCCTTCTTGTCTCCAACTCCGTTCTGACCGGAAATATAGTCCAGGTAAACGCGGCGTCCGCGGTCTTTGACGGCGTTCCGAAGATCGTATGCGGCGCGGCGATCGCGCTGTTCGTTCTCGCCGTCGTCGCGGGAGGAGCAAAGCGCGTAGGAGACTTCACCGTAAGAGTCATTCCGATACTCACAGCGCTCTATATCATACTGTCGCTGTATATAATCATATCAAACTCCGAACGCATCGGCGGCGTGTTCTCGGAGATAGTAAGATCCGCGCTCGACTTCAAAGCCGCGGCGGGAGGCGTCGCGGGCTTCGGTATATCCCGAGCCGTCAGATTCGGCGTCACCCGAGGCATTTTCTCAAACGAGGCGGGGTGCGGAACGGCGCCGACGGCGCACGCTTCGGCGAATACGATAAGCCCTCACCATCAGGGATGCCTCGGGATATTCGAGGTCTTCTGCGACACGATAGTCATGTGTACGATGACTGCCCTCGTTATCCTTCTCGCCCGCGTGCCGGGGAAGGACGGCATACCGCTCTCCCTCGCCTCCTATGGCGCGTTCTGCGGCTCCTTCGGCTCGGCGGCGATCGGGATATCGGTTGTAATTTTCGCGCTGGCGACGGTGATCTGTCAGGAATACTACGGGGTCGAAGCGCTGTCCGCTCTCGGAGTTTCGTCGAAAAAAAGATATATTTATTTTGCCGTCTCCTTTGCCGCGACTCTTATCGGTTCCGTCGTCTCACCCGGCGTCGTCTGGCAGTTTGCGGATCTCGAGATCGCGCTGATGACAGTCGTAAATACTCTTTCCGTATTCATTCTGTCCGATGAGGTGACGCACCGATTGACAAAGAAGGGTAAAGATGATAATATAAAAATAAGGAAAACATAACTACGGAGGTCAAAATGAAAAGAATATTTGCCTTCCTTATATCGTTTATAATGATAATATCCTGCGCCGCGCCGTCTTTCGCTTACGGGACGTCTGAACTCGGAGACGACTTTCTTTCAAAGCTCTCTGCTTTTTCAAATAAACTGTATACTCTTGCGGCTGAAGACGAGGACGAAAACTATACGATGTCGCCTCTCTCCGTCTATCTTGCTCTCGCGATGCTCCACTACGCCGGAGACGACGAGGTGAAGCGCGAGACGGAAGCGTTCACCGGGATGTCGGCGGAGGACTACGGAAAGACCGCGGGACTTGTCTCGGAGCTTACGAGAAACATATTATCGTATTACGGCGAGACTTCGTGCGTCTTGGATATCAGCGATTCCGTCTGGCTCGACGACGGCGCCTCGGTAAACGATGACGTTCTTGCCGGTATGATGAAGGATCTGCTCTGTACCGCGGAAAGAGTACCGTTCGCCTCCGATAATAAAGCCGCGAACGATAAGATCAGAGAATTCGTCAAGGAGCAGACAAGGGGACTTATCGACCGCGATTTCGCTCTCGGCGCCGAGACCTTGTTCGCACTCATAAACACCCTTTATTTTAAGGATATGTGGGATACGGAAGTTGAAAGCCTTATGACGGAGAAGAGAGGTTTTCTGACAGCCGACGGAATTAAGAAGACCGATTTCGTTAAAGGTTTATTCTCGGACGGTGAGGCTGCCGAAAACGAAGTGTCAAGATATTTCTATTCGTCTACCGCCCACGGCTTCAAGGTCAAATTCATTGTGCCGAAGGACGGATATACTCTTGACGATGCGATGACAAAGGGAAATCTTGACGCGGTCAATTCCACAGCAAGTTATATCGTTAAGCACGAAGGAGAGTTCAATACCAGGCATTTCACAAGATGTATCTTCCCGGAATTCAAGATCGACAGCGACACCCCGTTGCTTGAGATACTCCAAAAAGACGGATCGCTGACTCATACCCTTTCCGCCGCGGGCTTTGACTCGCCGCTGACCGACAGTACGGTCACGGTCTCCGATATCAAGCATCAGACGGTCCTAAAGGTCGACAGGAAGGGAGTCGAGGGCGCCGCGGTCACCATTATAGCTTACGCGGGGACTGCGTTCGACGGAACGATAAAGAAGTATCACGATTTCGTCATCGACAAGAATTTCGGCTTTATCGTCACCGATCCGAACGACGTGATCCTTTTTGAAGGCAAGGTGACCGATCCCGTTCCGGACGCGCCGGTCGAGGCGGGAACATCCGGCGACGCTAACTGCGACGGCAGCGTCGATCTTAAGGACGTACTCGTTCTCAGACGTTTTATCGCGGGCATCGCGGACCTTCACGGCGTATTCTTCAAAAACGCCCTCGTTACGGGCGGCGTGACCGTCACGATGAAGGACGTGCTTCAGCTTATGAGAATCATTGCCGGAACGGCGGTAAGGCCGTGACCTTGTGACGCCCGACGCGAATTCTAATATAACGAAAAACGTATAATCCATAATGGTTCTGATAAGCGCCAATGCTCAAAGCGCGGCACCGAAAATTACTCTTGATTTAAGGACATTTATCGTATAATCGATATTGATAATACTGTAACGAGATTCGACGGAGCGTAACGCCCCGTCGTTTTTCTTCGGGTTTTAAAAAACATATTGCATTTTTGTCACAAATAGAGTATAATAAATGTGACAATTATTGCGAGGTGTAACATGAGGCAGTCTGGTTTTACGGAAAAAATAAAAAATCGAATACAAACTGCTAAAGCCGGCAGCGTTTTTATCCTGTCGGATTTTTCCGATATCGCCGGGGCGGATACTGTCCGTCAGGCGATCGCGAGGCTTGAAAACGACGGTACACTGATCCGCATTATGCGTGGAGTATACTATAAGCCGGAATATAACGAGTTGCTCGGAGAAAACATAGCTCCGTATCCGGATGATATCGCGCACGCTATAGCGCGAAACTTCGGGTGGACGATCGTTCCCAGCGGAGACACGGCTCTCAATCTTTTAGGATTATCAACTCAGGTTCCTTCAATGTGGGTCTACGTAAGCGACGGAGAGTACAAAGAATACAGTTACGGAAATACGACAATAAAGTTCAAACGGACAACGAACAAAGAAATATCAAAGCTTTCACATAAAACGGCTCTGACGATCCAGGCACTGAAGGCGCTTGGCAAAGAACACGTTACCGATTCTGTGATAAGTAAATTGAAACGCGTTTTGACAAAAGAAGAAAAAGATACAATGTTTGTTGAAGCAAAAACAGCAACAACATGGGTTTATGAAATCATCAAAACTATTTGTAAGGATGAAGAGAAATGAGAAAAGTTGACAAATGTGTTGAACTATTAAAATCAGAGATCAATAAAAAGGATATCCTTGAACTCGCCAGCGGCGGCGCGGATTTTTCGATTTCTGCTTCAAAATATGCAAAAAGCGTGACTTGCGTCGATCTTGACGAGAGCAGGATAAAAGGAAAAACTCTTCCGGGGAACGTTCGATTTGATATAATGGACGCGGCGAATATGAATTATCCCGCCGAGAGCTTTGACAACGTCTTTTTATATAACGCTTTCTTTCACGTTCAAGCGCAATGGACGGATATAGAAAGAGAGTGCTTTCGCGTTTTGAAACCCGGCGGCAGGATATTCATTATCGGCACATGGAAACTCGACGTAAATCTTATGCTCGATACCTTTGGCGACGCGGCGAAGAGGGAAGATGGATTTCTTATATGTAAAGATTAATTAAAAAAGCGTTGGTGATATAATGTCAAAAATAATAATGATTTGCGGAAAAGTCTGTTGTGGCAAGACTACATACGCTAAGGAAATATGTAAAATAGAGAACGCTGTGCTTTTGTCTGTCGATGAACTGATGATAAGGCTTTTCGGACAGAACGCGGGAGAAGGGCATGATGAATATGTTGAAAAGATTAAAGATTTCTTTCTTATGAAATCAGTCGAATTGATTAATATAGGTATTTCAGTAGTGTTGGATTGGGGTTTATGGTCTCGTTCGGAGAGAATGAAGCTTAAAACGTTTTATTCTGAAAGAAGCATCACTGCTGAAATCCATTATATCGATATAGACGATACGACTTGGCAAAAACGAATAGCTGAAAGAAACGAGAGGGCGAAAAAAGATAGTTCCGAAGGATACTATATTGACGAACCACTCAAGCACAAATTCAATGCAGCTTTTGAAACGCCAGATCAATGCGAGGTTGATAAAACTGTAATTGAGTCCGCTTGCGAAAACGGCAATGTTCCGCTCATAGCGGTACTCAAGGGGTAAAACTTGATGAAAATTCAGACGATAAGGAACGACAAGAGCGTTGATGATTAAAGCGATGTCCATTTCGCGATAACCAAATAAAAATGATCCCGGGAGGTTTTCTTCCGGGATCATTTTACGTCGGTTTTTATTTTTCGTGATTATTCTTCGTCTGTCAGATAACCTTTTCTGTAGAGCAGTTCGGCGATCAGGACCGCGCCGCCTGCCGCGCCGCGGAGCGTGTTGTGCGAGAGACCGACAAACTTGTAGTCGAAGTTGACGTCCTCGCGGAGTCTTCCGACTGAAATTCCCATACCGCCGTAAAGGTCGCGGTCGAGGGCTGCCTGCGGACGGTCGTCTTCTTCAAAGTATGTGATGAACTGCTTCGGCGCGTGGGGAAGTTCGAGGAGCTGAGGCACTCCGCTGAATTCACGCCATTCTTTGATTATCGTTTCCTTCGGCGGCTTGTTCTCAAAGTTTACGAATACCGCCGCGGTGTGTCCGTCCGTTACCGGAACTCTGAGACACTGCACCGAGATCTTAGGTTCATCCGCGGCTTTGATGATGCCGCCCTTGACCTCGCCCCATATCTTGAGAGGTTCATACTGGCTCTTGTCCTCTTCGCCCGAGATGAACGGGATGAGGTTGTCGATCATTTCCGGCCACTCGCGGAAGGTTTTTCCCGAGCCGCTTATCGCCTGATAAGTCGTGACGACGACTTCCTTGATACCGTATTTGAGAAGCGGAGTTAGCGCGGGAACGTAGCTCTGTATCGAGCAGTTCGGTTTTACCGCGATAAAGCCGCGCTTCGTTCCGAGACGGCGGCGCTGGCTCTCGATGACGTCGAGATGGGCGTCGTTAATTTCCGGGACTACCATCGGAACGTCGTCCGTCCAGCGGTTTGCGGAGTTGTTGGAGATAACGGGGATCTCCGCCTTTGCGTAAGCGTCCTCGAGCGCGAGGATGTCGTCCTTTTTCATATTGACCGCGCAGAAAACGAAATCGCACTTCGACTTCATCTCTTCTATATTCGCGGCGTCAACGACCGGCATTTGGGCAACGTCTGCGGGAAGGTCGCACTTCATCTTCCATCTGCCTTCGACCGCTTTTCCGTAAGGAACTCCCGCGGAGCGCGCGCTTGCGGCGAGGGCGCCGATCTCAAAGTACGGGTGGTCGTGAAGAAGAGTTACGAATCTCTGTCCCACCATACCCGTTGCGCCGATGATACCGGCTTTCAGTTTGTTTTTCATATAACAACCAGGGAGCATCTCCCAAACCCTTTCCCCGACATTTTATGTCGGATCAGATGTATTTTTGCAATTTTATGTTACATAGTTTATCACAGTAGACTTGCTTTGTCAAATACTTTTTTTATAATAATTATATGCGTATTTATTAAGAAGCGCAAAGCGGGATTTGTTATGTCCGAATGAGTCAAAATCGGTTGACAGAATTTATTAAGTAATATATAATATAAAAAAAGTTTCAAAGGAGCGCGCCATGAGTCGCGATTTGATCGATCTTATAAAAACAAGATACCGTTCTCTGTCGAAGGGACAGAAGAAGATATCGGACTATATATTCGAACACTATGATAAGGCGGCGTATATGACAGCCGCAAAACTCGGAGAGGAAGTCGGAGTTTCGGAATCCACCGTCGTAAGATACGCGCTTGAGCTCGGTTACGAAGGATATCCCGAATTTCACACAGCGATGCAGGAGACTCTCAATATGCGGCTCACAGCCGTACAGAGGATGGAAGTCTCCGACGACCGCATTTCGGAGGAAAAGATACTCGACGAGGTTCTGACGTCAGACGCGGAGCGGATAAGGAAAACGCTTGAGAACGTGGACCGCGACGCCTTCAACAGAGCGGTCGAGGCGCTTCTTTCCGCAAGAAGGATCTATATCATCGGTATGCGCTCATCCGCGCCTCTCGCGGATTTTTTGAGTTACTATCTCTCGCTTGTGCTTGACGACGTCAGACGCGTCAGGACGACGAGCGGAAGCGAAGTCTTCGAGCAGCTCATGCGCATCGACGGGCGTGACGTGCTCGTAGCGATCAGCTTCCCGAGATATTCGACGAGGATCGTGTCCGCCGTCGATTATGCGCTCGGAGCGGGCGCGAAGGTCGTATCAATCACCGACAGCGCCGCGTCCCCTATCGCGGGAGACGTCTTCGCTGCTCTGACGGCGAAGAGCGATATGGTGTCGTTCGGAGATTCTCTCGTCGCGCCGCTCAGTATCATCAACGCGATAATCGTCGCGATCGGCAAGAAGAAAAAAGACGAGATCGCGAAGACTTTGTCGAAGCTTGAAACAGTATGGGCGGAGTATAACGTATACAACAACGGCGCGGGCGACCGCTCGCCGTCAAAAGAATAATGAACGCGTGCAAAACGCGCTCCGTTGCCGTGATAGGGGCGGGGCCCGCGGGAATGATGGCGGCGATCGCCGCCGCCGAGCGCGGGGTCGACGTCGTGATATACGAGCAAAACAGATACGTCGGGAAAAAGCTCGGTATCACAGGCAAGGGAAGATGCAACGTAACGAACGAGTGCGAGCCGGACGAGTTTTTGCGCCACGTTCCGACGAACCCGAAGTTCCTTTACAGCGCGATATATTCGTTCACTCCCCGCGACGCCATGGATTTTTTCGAGAAGCGCGGCGTCGCGCTCAAAACGGAGAGGGGAAGACGCGTCTTTCCCGTTTCGGACAAAGCGGCGGATATCGTCAACGCTTTCAAAGAAGAGCTCTCGTCGCTCGGTATCCGCATCATAAGAGAGCGTGTCAAGGATATCGTCGTTAAAGACGGCGAGGCGTCGGGCGTCATAGCACGCGATATGCGCGAGTACGCCGCTGTGATAGTCGCGACCGGAGGGCTTTCGTATCCGTTGACCGGGTCGACGGGAGACGGTTATGCGTTTGCCGAAAATCACGGGATAGAGGTCACGCCGAGAAAAGCGTCTCTCGTACCGATAGTAACGAAGGAAGATTTTTCGGAAATGTCCGGTCTGACTCTTAAAAACGTGGTGCTGACCGTGAAGGATAACGGGCGCGTCGTTTTCTCCGAAATGGGGGAGATGCTCTTCACTCATTTCGGCGTCTCGGGCCCGCTTGTGCTCTCGGCGTCCGCGCATATGACGAAAAAGGATCCGGGCGCGTACACGATGTCGGTAGACTTAAAGCCGGCGCTGAGTAACGAGGAACTTGACGCAAGAGTGCTGTCGGATTTTGCGAAGTATTCGAACCGGGATTTTCTGAATGCGCTCGGCGATCTGCTTCCGCACAATCTCATACCGTATATCGTCGAGGTGTCGGGCATCCCGCCGAGGATCAAGATAAATTCGGTGACGAAGGAGATGAGAGCGTCTCTCGTCTCGACGCTCAAATCGCTCACGATAACGCCTGTCGCGACAAGACCGGTGGACGAGGCGATAGTCACCTGCGGCGGCGTAAGCGTAAAAGAGATAGTACCGTCGACAATGGAGTCGAAGAAGATAAAACGGCTGTACTTCGCGGGAGAGGTCGTAGACGTCGACGCGTATACAGGCGGCTACAATCTGCAGATAGCGTATGCGACAGGACGCCTTGCCGGACAGAGCGCGGCGGAAACCTATTGTGAAAATAATTAACTTTTTCGGGAGAAATGATATGAAAATTGCAATTGACGGACTCAGCGGCGTAGGCAAAAGCACTTACGCGAAAATGCTTGCAAAGGAATACGGACTCGTTTATGTCGACACCGGCGCGCTCTACCGCGCGATAGGGCTTTACGTGAGAAGATGCGACGCCGATCCGAAGAGCGAGGAGCAGGTAGTGCCGCTCCTTTCCGGGATCGCTCTGTCGCTCGAGTACAAAGACGGTACTCAGTGCGTGATACTCAACGGCGAGGACGTTTCGGGACTTATAAGGACGCCCGAGATATCCATGTATGCGTCGGCGGTATCAGCTCTGCCGAAAGTCAGAGAGTTTTTACTTTCCATCCAGCGCGATATGGTGCTTCGCGGCAACGTCGTCATGGACGGAAGAGATATAGGAACAGTCATAATGCCCGACGCCGACGTCAAATTCTTCATAAAAGCGTCGAACGAGGTCAGAGCGGAGCGCCGTTATAAAGAGCTCATCGCAAAGGGCGTCGAGTGCGAGTATGAAAAAATACTCTCGGAGATCGTCGAGCGCGACGAAAACGACAGGACGCGCGCCGTCGCGCCGGCAATTCCCGCGCACGACGCCGTGATCGTCGACAACTCCAACCTTACGATCGAAGAGACTATCGCCGTGATGACAGCGGAGATAGAAAAGAAATCCAAAGCTTAAAGAGGCATTGATATGAGCTTTTATTCCGGCGCAAAACGGCTTCTCAGCCCGTTTTTCAGGCACTTTTACAGAATAAAGATAACCGGAGCGGAGAACTTGCCGAATGAGGGCGGGTACGTCGTGTGCGCCAACCACACGAGTATGTTCGACGTCGTAGCGCTCGCCGCGTCTTTCGACAGGCTCCTTCGCTTCATGGCGAAAAAAGAACTATTTAAATTCAAGCCGTTCGGCGCGCTGATTAGAAAGGTCGGAGCGTTCCCGGTCGACCGGGGAGGAGCCGACGTCAAGGCGATAAAGACGGCGATATCTCTCGTTGAGGCGGGGGAACTCGTCAACATCTTCCCGCAGGGAACGAGAAGAAAAAAAGTCGACCCTTCTACAACGAACGTGAAATCGGGTGCCGGCATGATCGCGTACCACGCGAAATGCGGAGCAATCCCCGTTTTTATAAAGACGAAGAACAACCATCTTCACGCTTTCGGAAAAACGGAGCTGATAATCGGAAAGCCGATCGAGTATGAGGATTTCGGATTTGAGAACGGCGGAAAGCGCGAGTACGACTTTGCGACAGAGCGCATCTTTTCCGCATCCTGCGCGCTCGGCGGTTATGATTACGAGATAAAATCGCAAAAGAGCGAAAACGCGGGAGACGGCAAAGCGCCATCGGAGGAGACGTGATTTGATAAACGTTGCAAAACACGCGGGGTTCTGTTTCGGCGTCAGACGCGCGACGGAGGCGGTCGAGGCGAAGCTCTCGTCAGGTAAAGGTGCGAAGGTCTATACGCTCGGCAAGCTCATACATAACGACGGATACAACGCGTATTTGAGAGAGCGCGGCGTAGGCGAGATATCGGCGCAGGACATACCGGCGATCGAAGAGCGCGCGCGAACCGGAGAGCCGATCACCGTTGTAATTAGAGCGCACGGAGAGATAAAGAGCGTCGTCGAACGTTTGAGACGGCTTGACGCCGAATGTGAAAACTTCGAGCTTCTTGACTGCACCTGTCCGTACGTCAAAAAGGTAAGGCATATCGCCGAGGAGAACTCGGGAGAGGGCAAGTTTTTTATACTTATCGGGGCAAAAGAACACCCGGAAGTCGCGGGGATCATGAGCTGTCTTCGCGGAGACGGCGCGGTTTTTGCGGACAGCGAAGAGTTCGGAAACTGGGCTTGTGGTGATAATGACGAAAATTTACAGGCAAAGTTGGGCAATTTGCAAATAAGCATCGCCGCTCAAACGACTCAAAACCTCAATGAGTGGAAAAAAACTTTAGAAATTGCAAAAAAAGTATATACAAACGCGTTAATATTTGATACAATATGTAATGTTACTGAAGAAAGACAGACCGAGGCGTCGCGCTTGGCGCGCGAGTCTGACGTAGTAGTCGTGATAGGGAGCAAAAGCAGCTCGAACACGCAGAAGCTCTACGGCATTTGCGCATCTCTTTGCAAGGAAACGTACCTTATCGAGAACGCGGGTGATCTTTCGGGGATCAGTTTTCCCTCGGGGAAAAAGATATCAGTCACTGCCGGCGCATCGACGCCGTTAAGTGTAATACAGGAGGTAGAACAAACCATGAATGAGCAAATCACAGAAAACTTTGAGGAGATGCTCGACGCTTCCATGAAAACTTTAAATCCAGGAGATGTAGTCGTTGGTGTAATCACATCAATTTCGCAGAATGAGATACATTTGGATCTCGGCGCTAAGACGACCGGTGTAATCGTGCACGAAAAACTGACAGACGACCCCGCGGCTAAGCTGGATGAACTGTTTAAGGTGGGCGACGAGATCAAGGCAAAAGTCATCAAGGTCAGCGACGTCGAAGGCATCGCGATGCTTGACAAGACGAGAGTCGATTCGGACGGAAACTGGATCGCTATCGTTGAAGCTTGCGAGTCTGGCGAGATCCTTGAGGGCAAGATCGTCGACGCCGTCAAAGGCGGCATCATCGCAACGGTAAAATCCGTTCGCATCTTTATCCCCGCGTCCCTTTCGGGTCTGCCGAGAGGCGCGTCCGACGATGATCTTCGCGCGCTCGTAGGAACGACGCAGAAGTTCAAAGTCATCGAAGTCAAAGAAGAGAGAAAGAGAGCTCTCGGTTCCATCCGCGCCGTTCTTAGAGAAGAGCGCAAGGCAAAGGAAGCGGAGTTCTGGGCACAGCTTGAAGTAGGTCAGATCTATGAGGGCGCTGTTAAGAGTCTTACGAGCTACGGCGCGTTCGTCGATCTCGGCGGCGGAGTCGACGGCATGGTACATATGTCCGAGCTTTCGTGGCGCCGTATCCGTCATCCCTCCGAAGTTGTGAACGTGGGCGACGTTATCAAAGTCTTCGTAAAGGGCATCGACAAGGAAAAGAAGAGAATTTCCCTCGGATACAAGACGGAAGAATCCGATCCCTGGTACATATTCAATCAGAAATATGCGCTCGGCGACGTTGCAAAAGTCAAGATCGTATCCCTGATGCAGTTCGGCGCTTTCGCGGAAGTAGTTCCCGGCGCTGACGGACTTATCCACATCAGCCAGATCACCGACCACAAGATCGCGTCTCCCGCAGAAGTTCTTCACGTAGGCGACGAGGTCGATGCGAAGATCGTCGGTATCGACAACGAAAACCGCAAGATCAGCCTCTCCATTCGCGCTCTTATCGAGCCGAAGGAAGAGGAAGCTCCCGCTGAGGCGGCAGAAGAAGCTGCACCCGCAGTTTTCTCGACCGACAACCCGGAAGCATACGCTGATTTCGGCGTAGAGGAAGCTCCCGCAGGAGAAGCTCCCGCAGAAGAAGCGGCTGATGATAAGATCAAAGAGGTAAAAGAAGCGATCTCCGAGAAAGTCGCTGAAGTCAAAGAAGCGGTTGCTGAAAAAGCAGAAACTGCAAAGGAAGCGATCGCAGAGACCGCCGCAGCTGTAAAAGAAGCGGTTGCTGATAAGATCGAAGAGATCAAGGAAGCTGTAAAAGGTTCCGACGACGAGTAAAAAACTTGGCAGAACAGCAATGACGGAACGTTTTATGAAGTAAGCATAACGTCATAAGAGTATAAAGTTTTGTCGAAAATCAAAGAGGCGGGGGCTATGGACTTGTCCATGGCCCCCGCCGTCATTGCCTTCCGGCGCTCTCGCCGCTTGACGTATTAATATACGCCTCGCGCGGCAAGATCACCAAATCTGTCTGCGTTTATCCACTCTGCTCAGACTGCTTGCGTATACTGCGCCGTTTTTGTCATTTGCGGTAGATTTTTTCGTATCAGCGTGATATAATCAATAAAGAGAATTCTTCATTAATATAGAAATCAGTCCCCGGAGGTCTGATATGAGAAAGATACTGTCTTTATTCATAATAGCTTCGATGTTCTTTGCGGCGTTCGCGTCGCCGGTACGTTCGTTTGCCGCGGATAATGTTTCACCGTCCGGCGACAGCAGAGGCGTCGAAGACGGTTATTTGTACGGAAACGCGTATTATTCCATGCCGCCCGGAAATATGTACAATACGCTTTTAAGAGCAAGAAATACAAGTATCGAATCTTGCGAGATGCTCGGCGGCACCTTCAGTATTGCCGCCGGCGCGTTTGAGGGATGCAGCCGCCTCAAGAGCATATCGATCCCGTATTCGGTAAGATCCTTGGGAGAGGGCGCTTTCTCCGGGTGTACCGCGCTTGAGAGCGTTTCCATAGAAGAGGCTGTACTGTCCGTCGGAGACGGAGCGTTTTCCGGATGCACTTCAATAAAAGAACTCATACTGTCGTCGTCCGATTCTTTTGTTCCGAGCGAGGTATTTTCAGACAGTAAAGGGAGCGTCGTGACCGTTAAGGACAAAGGTACGGCTATCCCCGAAAAAGCTTATTCGGGCTTTTCCGCTCTTGAAAGATTAACGATCGGCAACGTATTATATAAAATCGGAAAAGGCGCGTTTTCCGGATGCAGCGCTCTTACCATAATTGTGCTGGGGCATGACGTATCGTCGATAGAGCCGTATGCTTTCAACGAATGTAAAATGCTGAAATATGTGTTTTACAACGGCTCGATAGAAGAATTTGATCGTGTTTATGTTGATAATACACGTTTTGACCATTCTACTGTTCCGACAAGTCCCAACCGTTATTTCAACTACGCTGAGAAACATTTTGAAAACGATTACGTGTGTGGCAAATGCGGTGATGATCTTACCTGGACTCTGTACCCCTTCTCCGGGGAGCTTTATCTCGAAGGAACCGGGGATATGTTCGAATTTCTCAAAGAATACCAGACCGTTTTTCCGTGGGAAACCTATAATTGTCATAAGCTTATAAGAAGCGTGAATATATCCGACGGCGTGACGTCTATCGGCATGGGCGCTTTTATGGAAGCGGATTATCTGAGAGCCGTCATGATCGGCAGCGGAGTTGTAAAAATTAATGATTCGGCGTTCAGATTTTGTGATCTCATAACCGACGTATACTACAACGGTACTGCGACGGAGAAGTCAGTTTCAAGGATGTGCTGGCATTAAGGCGGGCTATAGCGCTGATCGAGGATATCGGAGAGAATTACAGAGGGAACGCCGATCTGCTGTGCGACGGATATATTAATATGAAGGACGTCATGCGGCTGATAGGAATACTTGTCAAATAACGTTAAAACCCCAGGTTAAGCCCCGGGGTTTCTCTGTTTGATATCAAGATTTATTTCTGAATTGAAAATACGTACTCACAGGTGAGTTCGTTGTTCGGATCGCCGTTGAACATATCTAGCTTGCCGTCCTTGAGCGTTCCGGTGTAATCGTTTGTCAAGCCGAGGAATGTTTCCTTCATCGTGAAGTTCTCGCCTTCGAGATTCCATTCGAGTTCATACTCGTAATCTCCCGATTTGTGGACGCCCTTGCCGTTGTCATTGAGAACGAAAACGTCATCGGTGTCCTGCCATTCTTCATCGCCGACAAACTTTGTCTGACCGTTGCCGTAAGTTCCCGCCGCATCCTTAAGCGCGCTGTTACCGCAGGAAACGAGAGCGAGTACCATAACAAGCGCCAGTACTGCAACTATGATCTTTTTCATTTTGTTTTCTCCTTTTATTATTTCCGCCTGTGGCGGTTATTGACCGTTTGTTTTCAGTTTTTCGGCATTTATTTCTGTTCTTTTTTCTTTCTGCTCTTGATGATTATGATAACGACAACTGCGATCACAACGATTGTTGCGATCCAGATGAAGATGCAGAGTCCGAGAGGACGGGGACAGAAGTGACAGATGGAGCATTTTTCCTCGGTCGTTACCGGTTGTGCGGGAGAAATGACCTCGGGGGTATCAGCGGTATCCGCCGCAGTCTCGTTTCCTGTCTTTATTTCATCCGTTCCGAACGTGACGACCTCCGAATAATCGGAGAAAATGTCGCCCGCCTCCGGCTGAGAGCAACAGTATCTGCAGCGCAGTTCGATCGGTGTATCCGCCGTGATGACCGGGCGTTCGTCGTTTACGAGATGCAAAAGAGCGCATTCCATTTCGCCCGACTTGATGATCCAGTCCGTGTTGCCCATCAGCGTCCATTCCGCGTCGCCCTTGACGCGCGCGTATGTTTCGACGAATATCGCGCCGCCTGCGGCAGCGACGTCAGTCGCGGCTTTTGCAAGCTCTTCGGGAACAGTGAGAGTGAAAGCGCAGACGGGATTGTCGTTGAACGTCTCGTCCGTCATGTGAAGGTCCCTGATAACGGGAGCTGGAAGATCGTCTTCCGTCAGCGGCTTGAATTTTTCAACGCCTTTTCCGTATGAAGCAGTCTTTGACCAGTCGGAATATGCGAGAGGGACGAATCTGTCGCCGCCGATCTTGAGACCGCACACCGCGTAGCGGGCGCGGACGTAGGCAGTATGTTCATCCCAGTCGATCCAGACCGTGTCGTCGTGGTATTCGTACTGATCGGGATTCAGCTGATCCTTGACGCCGGGCATATGAGTCTCGGGATTTCCGTTCCAACGCTCGTCATCCGGTACGCCGCGGAGTATCCAGATCTCATTTACCGTCCGGAAGTCAACTCCTGCGTCAAGGACGTCCCATTCGCTGTAGCATTGATTGCCGTCGTTATCGTAACCGAACGTTCCGTAGTTTTCGTTGTAGCCCCAGTTTTCGTTGTAGTGCCAACCGGAGACGGGGTCGTCCGTGTCGTCGATCGCCCAGTCCACCTGAAGCGTCACGAAAAGGTCGGAAAGTCCTGCGTCCTTAAGGAACGCTTCGCGGTCTTCCGAGGCGGAAAGAACTTCAAGATATTCGATCATCTCGTCGCTCGTACTGTAGGAGAACGTCATCGTCGTCGGACTGTCGCCCTCGTCGGGAAGGCGGGAGAGCGCGACGTTCGCCGGCGGCGTCAGCTCAAACGGAAGAGCATCTTCCGCGCTTGTAAATACCGTCAGGCAGGAAGCGAGAAGCGCGAGCGTAAATGCGATCGATAAGAATTTTTTCATAACAAAGCCCTCCATAAAAAATGATCCTGTATTTATATTATCACAAAGCGCGCGAATATGCAATAAGATCGCGTCATATAGCCGTCGCATGTTGACTTATCGTGCGGCGTATTGTATAATTGATTCGATAAAAACAAGGAAGGAACTGATATGGAAATGAAAAAGATACCCGTCATACTCGATACGGACATAGGCTCGGATATAGACGATACGTGGGCGCTTGCGATGCTGCTGCGCTCGCCCGAGTTCGACGTTAAATATATAATCACGAGCGAGGACAACACGGTCCACAAGGCGAAGCTGACAGCTAAAATGTGCGACGCGATGGGACGCGGGGATATACCGATAGGGATCGGCTTCCGGACGATCGCGGACGAGGGGATAAATCCGCAGGCGTCGTGGGTAGGAGATTATGAGCTCTCAAGCTACCCCGGCAAGATCTACGAGGACGGCGTCGCGGGCTTTGTCGAGACGGTTATGGCAAGCGACGAGAGAATTACGGTCCTCGCGATAGGACCTCTTCAGAATATCGCGCTCGCGATAGTAAGAGAGCCGAAGGTCGCGGAGAAGATAAAGATCATCGGCGCGCACGGCAGTATTTACAAGGGGCACTCGGACGATCATCCCGACTCCGAGTACAACCTTCGCGCGCGTACCGCGGAAGCGCAGAACATTCTTCGCAGTAACATAGAGTTTATTTTCGTTCCCCTCGACGTCACGGCGCATCTGGTGCTCGACGGCGAGAACTATCAGAGAGTCCTTCGCGCAAGAGAGGCGGGAGACGTGTTCGCCAAGACCGTGCTCGATAATTTCGACGCGTGGATGGTCGCAAACAACTGTACGTATTACAAGACTCAAAGCACCTGCCTTTACGACACGGCGGCAATCTACAGAGCGCTGTCCGACGAGCTTTTCGAGACGGAGGACCTTCCGATCTGGATGGACGACGGAGCTTATACGAAGATCGATCATGAGCGCGGAAAGATCATCAACTGCGCCGTCAGGTGGCGCGACGTCGGGGCGTTCTACGATTTTCTTACCGACAGACTTCTCGGCAAAATATAGTTTTCCGGAGGCCTTATGAATATTCTTCATATGAAATACGCCGTCGAGGTCGCGCGCAGCGGTTCCGTGAACAAGGCGTCCGAGACGCTTTACATAGCGCAGCCGAATCTCAGCCGCGCGATAAAGGAGCTTGAGGGCGAGCTCGGGATCACCATATTCGAGCGAAGCGCGCGCGGAATGGTCATGACGGCGGAGGGCGAGGAGTTTATCGGATACGCGGAGAAAATACTCTCGCAGATCGACGACGTCGAGAAAATGTACAAGAGCGGAGAGAACAGAAAACAGCGCTTTTCCGTCTCCGTGCCGCGCGCGAGCTATATATCGGACGCTTTCGCGAAGTTTTCACGCTCGATAGGGAATGCGCCGGCTGAGATAATATATAAGGAAACGAACGCTCTTCGCGCGATCAAGAATATTTTGAATTCCGATTATAAGCTCGGCATCATCAGATATGCGAAAACCTACGAGAGTCACTTCGCTTCGACACTTGCCGAAAAAGGACTCGCAAGCGAGCTTGTAACGGAGTTCCATTACGTTGTCGTCGCATCGAAGGAAAGCTCTCTTGCCGCCCTCGGGACAGTTCGATATTCCGATCTGAAAGACAAGATAGAGATAGCTCACGCGGACCCGTTCGTGCCGTCAATACCGATGTCCGAGGTAAAAAAAGAAGAACTCCCGGACGACGTCGAAAGGCGTATATTCGTGTTCGAGAGGGGAAGCCAGTTCGAACTTCTCTCGTCGAACCCCGAGACTTATATGTGGGTGTCTCCCATACCGCGCGAGACGCTCGACAGGTTCGGTCTCGTCGAGCTTGACTGCCCGGACAATCAGAAAGTCTACCGCGACGTCCTGATATACCGTCGCGACTACAAGCTGACAGAGCTGGACAGGCGGTTTATCAAAGAGGTTGCAAAATCAAAAGAGCACTCTTTTAATAAATAAACAAATTGTTGTGGGAGCGAAATAGGCGCAGGAAGATTCGGTGATCTCGCCATTCTGTCAAGCCTATTTCGTTCCGGGGTATATCGATAAGGATATTATCGATATACCTTTTTTATTATTCCCATATCCGGATCTATATGGTACAATCAAAGTGAAAAGAGAGGTGGATCGTATGTCGCAACAAATATCAAAGGCGACTCTCGGCAGACTTCCGGATTATCTTAACTACCTTTACGACGCAGATTGCCCTACTATCTCGGCGACGAAGATCGCGCGCGGTCTCGGACTCGGAGAGGTGCAGGTGAGAAAGGATCTCGGAGCGGTGTGCGGTAAGGGCGCGCCTAAAGTCGGCTACAACAGGGAAGAACTGATCGCCGACGTCGAGAGCGTACTCGGAACGAACTCAAAGACCGAAGCTGTCGTTGTCGGCGCGGGAAAGCTCGGACAGGCGCTTGCAGGATACGCGGGGTTTGAGAGATTCGGGCTTCATATTTCGGCGTCGTTTGACATCGACCCCGAAGGAAAGAGTCTGCCTTCCTGTCCGGCGCTGCCGATGGAGGGACTATCCGAATACTGCAGGACAAAAAAGATAAAAATAGGGATACTGACAGTCCCCGCTTCATGCGCAAAAGAGGTCTGCGGCAAAATGGTCGAATGCGGGATCACGGCGATATGGAACTTCGCCCCCGTGAAGCTCGAAGCGCCGCCCGGCGTCACGATCTATTCGGAGAACCTCGCGCTCTCCCTTGCACATCTGAAAACAGTTACGAATAATTGATTTTAGGAGATAAGAATATGGATATGAAAAAGTACGAACTCGTCGACGGAACAGACCGCCTGGAAGAAGCGATAGCTCGTGTCAGAGCGGCGCAAAAGAAGTTTTCGACGTTCTCGCAGGAAGATGTCGATAAGATATTCCGCGCCGCCGCCCTTGCCGCAGACCGTCAAAGGATCCCTCTTGCAAAGCTTGCGGTCGAGGAGACCGGAATGGGAGTCGTTGAAGACAAGGTGATAAAGAACCACTACGCCGCGGAGTATATTTATAACGCCTACCGCGACACGAAGACCTGTGGCGTCATCGAAGAAGACCGCGCGTTCGGTATAAAAAAGATCGCCGAGCCGATAGGGCTGGTCGCCGCGGTCATACCCACGACGAACCCCACGTCGACCGCGATATTCAAAACGCTCATTTCTCTAAAGACAAGAAACGGTATAATCATAAGCCCTCATCCGAGAGCAAAGCTCTCCACCATCGCCGCGGCAAAGACGGTGCTCGAAGCGGCGATCGAAGCGGGAGCTCCCGAGGATATCATCGCCTGGATCGACGTCCCGAGTCTCGAGATGACGAACCTTCTTATGAAGGAAGCCGATATTATCCTCGCGACGGGCGGTCCCGGAATGGTGAAGGCGGCTTACTCGTCCGGAAAGCCGGCGCTCGGCGTCGGAGCGGGCAACACTCCCGCTATCATCGACGACACGGCGGATATAACTCTCGCCGTCAACTCGATAGTCCATTCAAAGACTTTCGACAACGGTATGATCTGCGCGTCTGAGCAGTCTGTTATCGTTCTTGACAAGGTATACGACGCGGTAAAGAAAGAGTTCTCGGACCGCGGCTGTTACTTCCTCGACGCGAACGAGACCGAAAAAGTCAGAAAGACGATCCTTATCAACGGCGCGCTGAACGCGAAGATCGTCGGACAGAAGGCTTCGCGTATCGCGGAACTCGCGGGCGTTAAAATCCCCGACGGCACTAAGATTCTGATCGGTGAAGTCGAATCTGTCGACCTTTCGGAGGAGTTCGCTCACGAAAAGCTCTCGCCTGTCCTCGCCATGTACCGCGCGAAGAATATCGACGACGCTTTCGATAAAGCGGAGCGCCTTATCGCCGACGGCGGGTACGGTCACACTTCCTCGATCTATCTCGACGTTATGACGGAGCAGAAGAAGCTCGAGCGCTTCTACAGCAGAATGAAGACCTGCCGCGTACTTGTAAACACACCATCTTCGCAAGGCGGTATCGGAGACCTCTACAATTTCAGACTTGCGCCGTCGCTCACCCTCGGCTGCGGCTCGTGGGGCGGCAACTCCGTTTCCGAAAACGTCGGTGTGAAGCATCTTCTGAATATCAAAACAGTCGCCGAAAGGAGAGAGAATATGCTGTGGTTCCGCGCCCCCGACAAGGTATATATCAAGAAGGGCTGCCTGCCCGTCGCCCTTGCCGAGCTCGGGCGGGAGCTGCATAGGAAAAAGG
>JAFXNX010000173.1 GCA_017529175.1 Clostridia bacterium | reverse complement strand
TAACTATGTTCAAATGATCTGTGAGCGACCGGACATGATAGGAATGACCGGGCATATTTTGGATATTTTCAAAAAGAAACAGTAAACCGGACTTTATAGATTATTTCAAAATGAATAATAAAATTATCGACGAGAGGCTGTAAATATCAATGATCAATATATTTCTTGACATATGCAACATTGACGAAGAGCCGTTCTTTTCGGAAACGGGGCGATATTTCAAGGCAGATGACAAAGTATGTATCGTCGCGTTTTCCTTTAAAGATGATGCGGCGTCGTGCGCGGAAGATTGGGAGCGGCTTTACAGCAAAAACGGCGGGTATTATTATGACAGAGTGGTCCGTCCGCTGCTCGCGCACGGGATCGACGAAGAAAATATATACTTTGTCAACTATTTCACCGATTCAAAAGAGAAAGCAAGGAAAAAGATCGCCGATGCCAATCTTCTTGTATTTCCGGGCGGCAATACAAGAAGATTGATGGAGCGGATAATCGAGTTCGATCTTTTCCCGGCGATAAAGGATCACGGCGGCGTTGTCATGGGATACAGCGCCGGAGCGGTCATTCAGCTCGCGGAATATCATTCTCCGGTATATTACAGAGAATATCCGGATTTCAAGTATTGTAAATGTCTCGGACTCCTTGACGGCTTTTATCTTGAAGTACACTACGAGGGAAGAGATGAGCAAAAAGAGTCAATAAAAAGAGTGCTCGCGGAGAAGCGAAAAAGAATATATGCGTTTGAAAAGGGACGCGCGGCGCTTATTTTCGATAACGGGAAGATCAGAACGATCGGAGAAGTGTTGACGTTCGAGCCGGGAGAGTAAACGAGGCAAAGAGCAGAAAAAGTTTAAACTGAAAAGGGATACGACGTGGAAAGAATACCGCTTAATTTCGGATGGGAATTTGTTTTTGAATATACGGACGAGTTTCTTTCGGGAAACGTCTGTCAGACGGAGAACGTCGATCTGCCGCATACCGTGGCGACGACGCCTTACGACTATTTTGACGAGAGCGTTTATCAGACCGTCAGCGGTTACAGAAAGACGGTCGACGTACCCGCCGATTGGGCAGGGAAAAGGGTGTTTATTTTTGTCGGCGCGGCGGCGCACAAGGCGGAAGTATTCGTGAACGGCGAGCTGATATATACGCACCTTTGCGGTTATACCGCGTTTCGCGTCGAACTGACAGACCATATAAAGCCGGGCGGGAAGTTCGTCGTCGCGCTGAAGGTAGACAGCCGCGAGACGCTTGACGTTCCTCCTTTCGGAAACGTCGTGGATTATATGACCTACGGCGGAATATACCGCGAGGTATATATCGAGGTCGCGGAAAAGACGTATATCGAAGACGTTTTCGTGACGGCGCATATCCCCGAGGGCGTAAGATACGAAGAGGGAGCGGACGTCACTTTCACCGGAAGGATAACGGCAAAGCTCAAAACGGACGGCGACGGCGCTGACGGCGTTGAACTGACAGTCGGCGCGAAGGACGGGGGGATCCTTGCGCAAAAGGTCTTTCCCGTTTCCGAAGAGCTCTCTCTCGACGTTCCGGCACCTGGCCCTTGGCCTCCAGGAGATCCTCGGGCTCGACGCCCCGGCCAAAACCGACCTCGAACAGCGCCTCGTCCGCATGCTCGAGCGCTCCAAGGGCGACGACTGACGCCCCCCCGC
>JAFXNX010000172.1 GCA_017529175.1 Clostridia bacterium | reverse complement strand
TATGGGTCTGGCTGCGGAGCAGTTTGCAAATACAAATGCGAACTTCGCAAACGTAACGTTTGAGGTCACCGACGGATATATCACAGTATCTCCGATCGACGTAACAGTCACGATCACCGGACATAATAGCACTGTTGACTATGACGGCGAAGCTCATACAGTCAGCGGCTACGATGCAGTTGCAAGCACAACGCTCTATGACGTAACAAAGGACTTCACGTTCAGCGGTACGTCAGAGGCATCGCAGACCAATGCCGGAACGGCATATATGGGTATGGCTGCGGAGCAGTTCGCAAATACAAATGCGAACTTCGCAAACGTAACGTTTGAGGTCACAGACGGATACGTAACGGTAACCCCTGTCAACATAACGGTTACGATCACAGGACATACGGGTACGGTAGATTATGACGGAAAATCTCATACAGTTTCCGGATATGACGCGGTATCGAGCAGCGCGCTCTACGACGTAACGAAAGACTTTACGTTCAGCGGCAGCGCTTCGGCTTCGACGACGAACGCGAGCACGATTTACATGAAACTCACCTCCGGGCAGTTCAAGAATATCAATTCGAACTTTGCGAACGTCACGTTCAACGTCACGGACGGCTATATCAAGGTTGAGCCGATAGACGTCACGGTCAAGATCGTCGGCAACAACAAGACCGCGGATTACGACGAGACGATCCAGACTGTCACCGGATACACGGCGAGCACGGACAACGAGCTCTACGACGTTAAGACTGACTTAACTTTCAAGGGCACCGCGGAAGCGAAGAGAGGCATTGCCGGAACGACGGATATGGGGCTCGACGCGAGCCGGTTCGAAAACAAGAACCAGAACTTCGCAAGAGTCACTTTCTCCGTCACTGACGGTTATATCACGATACTCCCCGTTGACGCGGAACTCACAGCCGCGCCCGAAGCATTGGAACTCACATACGACGATACCGAGCAGGAACTTGTCGCACCGGGTCTTGCCAAGGGCGGGACGATCCACTACGCGCTCGGAGAGAACGGTAATACCGAGCCCGGCGTATGGGAGTTCGCTCAGGCGATACCCACGGCGACTGAATGCGGTATCTACTATGTATGGTACAAGGTGGTCGGCGACGACAATCACAACGATCTCGGCACCGAATGCGTCAAGGTCTGCATCGTCAACGATGAATGGAGCTCGCTGAGCGGTACCCTTTATCAGAGCGACGGCAAGACTCCGGTCGCGGGCGCTGTCGTCACGCTGACAAAAGGAAACCAGACGATCGACACCGTTGTGACCGGTGCCGACGGCAAATACACGTTCACGGTTCCGGACGGCGTTTACAACATCGTCGCGGAATTTGACAACAAAACTCTGACGATACTCACCACGGTCTCCGGCGAGACCGAGCAGAATATCGACATTCCCGACGGTAATACGGAATCGATCCTGAAAGTCAACTCCGAAGACGACTCCGCGTTTGACGTCTCGGTCGGCGGTCTTGATAAAGAGGCGCGCGACATCAGAAAAGCCGATAATATTCCCGACGACATTCCCGTTTCCGTCACGATGACGGTCGAGGCAAAGGCTGAAAAGACGGCGGCGAACGCAGATACGTTCTTTGCTTTCGCTTCCAACAAGATCTTTGAATTTTTCGAGATCAAGGTCGAGAAGACGGTAGATGCGGTGACGACCGTTCTTGATGAAACGACGAACATTCTCGAGATCGCGATCTCCTATCCGAAGGTCAACAAGCGAGATCTTGCCGTATATTCAGTTCACGGCGGGGAGATCCGTGAATTCACGGAAAGCGACAGCAAGGCGGACGGAACCTTCCGTATCGATAAAGAGAATAACATGATCTTCATTTACTCGAGCAAGTTCTCAACGTACGCTATCGGATACACTCCGTATTTCAAAGTCAACAGCACGGCGACCCTCGGATCATTCAAGGGCAAAGTGACCGTGACGCTCGTCAACAAGGACGACGGGACGGAATACACGCTCGAGAACGTATCCATGGAAGATATCAGTTTTGATGATATCCCGATGGGTAATTATGAAATGAAAGTCGTCTGGGAGGACGGTGCGCAAAACACATTGACAATGCCGCTGACGATAACGAAAGATTCGGCGACGGAAAAGAGAGACGCTCCGGAATCGAGCCTCATGAGAGATATGTTCTCGGCGGTCAGCGATGCGTTCGAGGCAATGCTTCGCAGCGTCAAAGACGCGGTGAGAGCCGTATCTCCCGTATGGGAGTACGTCGAACCTGGTTCGACCGCTCCCTCGGACAGTATGCTCTTCGCGGACAGGACGGAGAGCTTCGGCGCGGTAAGGGCGACAGAGGCGCCGGCTGCCTATGACTTTACAAAACAGAGACGTAAGGACCGTTTTCAGATTTAATGACTTATCTGCTACATAAAAGACACATTTACAAATAATAAGTTATTAATTTCAGGAGGAATATACAATGGCAATCCAACACAATACAGCCCGTATCAGCAAAGACGATATGGAGAAGGTCTTGAAGAACAGCAAGATCCCCCAAAAGCAGCCTGAAAAGGAAAAACTCTCAAAGAAAAAGATCGCTTTCATTATTTTTGAGATCTTACTCATTGTCGGTTACGCCGTGGTATTGCTTTGCGGACGCTTCATCTCTTCTTTGAAAGACACCGAATTCTATCAGAGCTTTGACATAATTTCAAAACCCGCGGATCCGATCCACGTCGTACGCCTTCTCAGCTACGCCCTGCTTGTGATCACGGTGAGTATCATTCTTCGCTTCGTGTTCCGCAGCCTCAGCAAGAACAAGAAGATCACGAAGAAGACCGGCGTTGCCATCCTTCAGCTTTTCTCAAACCTGATCAAATATGTAACCGTCATCATTATCATCTGCATCATCCTTAACGCGATCGGCGTTGACACGGCGGGCATCTTTGCAGGTCTCGGGATAATCGCGCTGATCATCGGTCTCGGCGTCACCTCCCTCATCGAGGATATCGTCGCAGGGATCTTCATAATCGCAGAGCGCCTCTTTGACGTAGGTGACATCATAGTGCTCGACGGCTTTCGAGGCACTGTCGTTTCGATCGGTATCCGTTCGACAAAGATCGCAGACGTAGGCGGAGACATCCTGACCGTCCGTAACTCTTCGATCGGTTCCGTTGTAAACCTTACCGACCGTCTGTCCTGCGTGGCAGTCACGATACCGATAGCTCCCGAAGAGCACATCGATCGCGTGGAAGATGTCATCAAGAATGCTCACATCGAGCAGATCGCAAATCTTTCTCCGAAGATCCAGAGCAATCCCATTTACCTCGGCCTTTGCGGCATCACCAAAAAAGGCGTACAGCAGCTCCTGTTTATAGCTCCATGTCTGGAGGCTGACAGATACGACGTTGAGCGTATTATGTATCATGAACTGAAACTCATATTTGAAGGGAATAACGTGAAGCTCGGCGCACCCGCGATAGACGTTGAAGACGAATAATTAGATCGGAGGCATACCCATGAGAGCAAAAGAATTTGGGTTGTGGAAGTCGCGCGCCAAGAACGCGAACAGCGGTATGCGCGAATCCGGCGACCCGTTCAACAGAGCGTTAAAAGGGCAGCCGTATCAAAGACCGAGTGAATATAACAACACCGACTATGATGAGTATCATCACTATCCGGAGTTCCGGGATCTGGAGTATGAAGAGGAAGAGAAAAAGCAGCAGTCTGATCAAAAGAAAGATCAGTCTAAAAACTCGAGTTCCGGCTCCGGACGGGCGACGTCGAGGGTCGCGCAGAATATTGTCGGAAGAGTCGTAGCTCTTTCGGTCGGCGCGGTCATGGTGGCAAGCGGCTATCAGGCCATGGGAGGAGAACTCCCGTTCGAACTGCCGTTCTCATTCTTTCAGTCAGACACGCAAGAAGGACCCGCGTCAGATCCCTCATCCGTTTCGACAAACTGGACATGGAGTGAAGACCATCAAAGCGCAACGCTTGAGCTTTCGGACGGAAGCGGCATCGTGATCAAAACGATCGAAGCTGT
>JAFXNX010000171.1 GCA_017529175.1 Clostridia bacterium | reverse complement strand
CTCTCTTGTTTATCCGGTAAAGGAAGGAGGCGGTGTGCTATTGCCACAGTTGGACTCTGGCCCGTCAAATGCCGGCTGAATGAAGTGATCGAATACGCCGAGAACCCGGACAAAACGACGGCGCAAGAATACCTTGACGAAGATTTGTACAACGCTTTGAGTTACGTCGAAAACGACGATAAAACCGACAGACAGATTTACGTCGACACGATCAACTGCTCCAAGCGTAACGCTTACGGAGAAATGGTCGCCGTGCAAAAGCGATTCGGCAGTCGCGGAGATATCATAGCGTGGCACGGATTCCAGAGCTTTGCCGAGGAGGAAGTTACGCCCGACGAGGCGTTCGAGATCGGCAAAGAAACCGCGCGGCGGATGTGGGGAGACAAATATCAGGTGGTGGTGACTGTACACCTCAACACGGACAATTTGCATTGCCACTTTGTCGTGAACCCGATCTCGTTCAAGGACGGTTCCCGCTTTCAGAGCAAGATATACAACCACCGCCGCCTGCGCGAGATCTCCGACGAAGTATGCCGCGAGCGCGGGAAATCCGTATTGGAGAATAGCCGGTTTTACCGAACTAAAAGCAAGGGTGCTTACTGGGCTGAGAAGAGCGGACACCCGACTCACCGGGATATGCTCAAACGCGACGTCGAATACTGTCTGTCCGTATCATACACCAAAGAGACGTTTATCAAACAACTACGCGGTCTCACTATGAGATCGATATGACAAGAATGTCGGTAAAAGCCAAGGGGTGGGAGCGCGCCGTCAGACTTTCCGGTCTCGGCTTTACGCCCGACGTGATCGCGCGGAAGCTGAATGAACACTATTCGCAGGAATGGGCGTTCGTCAGGGACGTCTGGAACACGCATCCGCCGAAGAAAACAAAATCCGTATTACTCTCATCTATCGCACACGAACTCGGATATCAGATCGACCACAGTCACGACGTCGCGGAGATCTATATCGACCTTTTGTTCCTTATCATCATTGAAGCGCTCCGCGCCGTCAAAGAAATCAAAAACGCCGTCATAATGTCGGTTGAACTTCGGCATCAGGTAAAAGACTTACAGCAATTGATTTACGACCATAATTTCCTGCGGGAAGCGGATATACACACGCTCCCGCAGATTGACAGATATATCGAAAACACAAAGACACAAATACAAGAACTTGAACGCGAGCGTTCGCTGCTCCGCAATAAGATTCGACGAGAGAACGATCCCGAGGTACTTGCGGATAACAGAACGCAGCGTTCGGAAATAACCAATAAGCACATCGAACCGTTACGGAAGGATTTGAAACGGGCACGGAAGATCAGGGAAAAGTCTCCCTATCTTCATAGTCTGCTTGAAAAAGAACTTGAAATGGAGGCGCCGTATTGCAGACTCACCCGTGACGGCAAGATCATATTCAAAGACGCTCCCGAACTTGGAGCAAGATAAGAAATAGGAGGAATAAAAAATATATGAAATGTAATAAACCCAAAGCGCCGGTAATGATACCGGTAGATAATCTCGTCCCCTTTGACGGTCATCCGTACAAGGTGTTGGACGACGACAGTATGAACGATCTGACTGAGAGCATACAGGAAAGCGGAATACTTGAGCCGCTGACCGTAAGACCGCTCGAAAACACGGACAATTATGAGATCATATCGGGACACCGCCGTTACCACGCGGCAAAGAAGGCAGGGCTTACCGAGGTCCCTGCCTTTATTCGTGCCGTCAGCCGTGACGAGGCGGCAATCATGCTCGTGGACAGCAATCTGCACCG
>JAFXNX010000170.1 GCA_017529175.1 Clostridia bacterium | reverse complement strand
GATCGCTGAAGCGTATATCTTCAACGCGGACTTGAACGGCGACGGCAGGATAAATATGAAAGACATACTCGCGATGACAAGAAAGCTCAGCGGGAGAATCTGAAATTGATACGTTAATTAAGATGAATGTAATTTGAGTCACAGCGCCCCGAAACGGGGCGCTGTAATTTATGTCAGCGCGCGTCACAAGTGATGCGCGGTGTGATTTTTATATGACTTTGCGACAATTAATCTTATCTGCGTTTTTTGACACTATCCGACAACCCGGCATAAACTTATGATGAGTCAATAAATTCCGCGGGGTGGGATAATGAAGAAGAAAAACAAAGTATACGAAAACAAAACGGAGACGCTCGACGCGCTTGCGCCGGGGGAGGACGGCGTGATCGAAAGTATATCGAGCGAGTGCGCGATAAAGAGGCGCCTTTACGACCTCGGGTTCTGCAGGGGGGAGCGCATAGTTTGCGAAATGGAGAGCCCGCTCGGCGATCCGAGGGCGTATCTTGTGAGAGGGACGCTCATAGCTCTTCGAAGGAGCGACGCGTCTTGCGTTGAGTTGAGCGCAAAATGAAGAAGAGCAAAATGACTGCCGAAGGCGCGATCAGAGTGACGCTCGCCGGAGCGCCGAACGTCGGCAAGAGCACCGTGTTCAACGCGCTGACCGGGATGAAACAGCACACGGGAAACTGGACGGGGAAGACGGTAGAGTCGGCAAAAGGATATTTTTCCTTTGACGGAAGGGATATTGTTATCACCGATATACCCGGTACGTATTCGCTCGACGCGGAATCCGAGGAGGAAGCGGTCGCCAAACGGTACATAGAAGAAAACAGCGGCGACGTGACGGCGGTGGTGTGCGACGCTTCCTCTCTTGCAAGGTCACTCGTCCTCGCGCTTCAGGTGATCGCGATCTCGCCGAAGTGCGTCATATTTCTGAATCTTTGCGACGAGGCGAAAAAAAGAGGGATCACGGTCGACTCCGGAAAGCTCTCGGAGCTGACGGGAGTGACTGTCGTAGAAGGCTCGGCAAGACGGCGCGAGGGGATACGCTCTCTTGCCGCCGCGTGTATCGCCGAGAGCGAGCGCGACGCCTTCTCTCCGCGTTCTGCTCTTTCGGGTCGGAAAGAAGTCGCCGCCCTTTGCAAAAGCATTTGCGCCTCGGTCGTCGGATCCTGCGGCGACGGCGGCGCAAAGGACAGACGGATCGATAAGATCTTTGCCGGAAAGTATACTGCGTTTCCCGTTATGGCCGCCCTTGTCGCGCTCGTCTTCTGGATAACGCTGAAAGGCGCAAACTATCCGTCGGAGTGGCTTTGGAAACTTTTTTCAAACATTATTGCCGTCTGCCGCGGCGCGCTGTCAAATCTTTCCGTCCCGGATGGCGTCGTATCGTTCGCGCTCGACGGAGTGATGAGGACTGTCGCGTGGATAGTGTCGGTCATGCTTCCGCCGATGGCGATATTCTTTCCCATGTTCTCTCTCCTTGAGGATCTCGGATACCTGCCCCGCGTCGCGTTCTGCCTTGACAGAGTGTGCCGCGGATGCGGCGGGTGCGGGAAGCAGGCGCTGTGTATGTGTATGGGCCTCGGGTGCAACGTCGTCGGCGTCACCGGATGCAGGATAATCGAGTCGAAGAGGGAGCGGCTCATCGCTATGATGACAAACTCCTTCATTCCATGCAACGGGCGTTTCCCGGCGCTGATCGCGCTCATCTCGATATTCCTCGGGAGCGTCTCGTCGTCAGGAGTGGTGCCGGCGCTCGTAATGACCGCTCTTATCGCCCTTTCCGTCGCGTATTCGTTTGCGGCGTCGCGCCTTCTTTCAAAGACGCTGTTCAAGGGCGTCCCCGCGTCGTTCGCGCTCGAGCTTCCCCCGTACCGCGCGCCGAAGGTGCGAAGCGTGATCGTCCGCTCCGTTTTTGACAGGACGCTTTTCGTTCTCGGAAGAGCGCTCGCCGTCGCGGCGCCCGCCGGCGCGGTGATATGGCTTCTTGCAAATATTGACGCGGGCGGCGCGTCGCTCCTTCATGCCGTTTCGTCCTTTCTCGACCCGGTCGGGCGAGCTCTCGGTCTTGACGGCGCGATACTCTTTGCGTTTGTCCTCGGGCTTCCCGCGAACGAGATAATACTGCCTCTTATCATAATGATATATCTGTCGTCGGGATCGCTGCCGGAAGCGGACGATCTTTGCGCCGTACGCGACGTTCTCATAACCCACGGCTGGACGATAAAAACGGCGATTTGCACCATGCTCCTCTATCTCTTTCATTTGCCCTGTGCTACGACCTTGATGACTGTAAAGAAAGAGAGCGGGAGCGTAAAGTACGCGCTTCTCTCGGCGGCGCTGCCCCTCGCTTTCGGGCTTGCGTCGTGCGCCGCGGTGAATCTTATATCATTATTATTCTGACCTGCGTTATTTCCGCTTTACTTTTCGGCGTTATCGTAGTATCATATTAATAATGAAACTTTGAGGAGAAAAATATCATGAGGGCGATCTTCAACACTTCGACGGATCCGTATTTCAATATAGCGTCGGACGAATACATACTCAGATATTCAAAAGACGACGTCTTCATGATATGGAGAAACGCTCCCGCTGTCATAATAGGGAAGAATCAGAACGCGTGGGCTGAGGTCAACATCCCTTTCGTGACGAAAGAGAATATACCGGTGGTCCGGCGCGTGACAGGCGGAGGCGCGGTATTCCACGATCTCGGCAACGTCAATTTTTCGTTCGTCACGAGGGCGGACGACAGGACGAAATTGAATTTTGAAAAGTTCACCGCTCCTATCATAGCGGCGCTTCGCGACGTTGGCGTTGAGGCGTCGCTCGACGGAAGAAACGACATTACGGCATGCGGATACAAGATCTCCGGCAACGCCGAGTGTGTGATGAAAAATATATACGGCGAGGATATGATCCTGCATCACGGGACGCTTCTTTTCTCGCTCTCGGTAAACGATCTGTCGTCGGCGCTGAACGTCTCGCCGCTGAAGCTCAAAAGCCGCGGGATAAAGAGCGTATCGTCGAGAGTAAAGAACATATCGGAGCTTGACGGATACTCCGGTCCCCGGGACGTCGGGGATTTTATGACTTTGATAATGGACAGGGTATCGGGAGCCGAGCGCACTCCGTTTGCGCCGGACGAGATCTCGGTGATAGAGAAGTTAAAGAGGGAAAAATTTTCGACGTGGGAATGGAACTATGGCGCCTCTCCTTCGTTCGAGGGAGAGACGGCGGGACGTTTTGATTTCGGAACTGTCCAGGCGATGTTCACCTGCCGCGCGGGCGCGATCGAAAAAATCAGGTTTTACGGCGACTTTTTCGGAGACGGCGATACGTCGTCCCTTGAGGCGGCGCTCACCGGCGTAAAGTTTGACGCGCCGTCCTTATCGGCGGCTCTTGAAGGGAGGGCGTCGCTTGTCGAGAGCTGTATCGCGGGCGCTTCGCCGCGCGATATCGTCGCTCTGCTCACCGATACGACACAGGAGGAAAGAGAATGAGCACGTCACTTTATTCAAACGTCGCGCCTTACTACGACGCGTTCAACGCCGAGATTGATTATTCTCTTTGGGCTGATTTTATCGTGAAAATACTTGACGAATACTCAAGCGTTCCGACAAAGCTGGGGCTTGACCTCGGATGCGGTACGGGAAGGATGACTTTCGCTCTTCGCGATCGCGGCTTTGATATGACCGGCGTCGACTCGTCGCCCGAGATGCTCGCGCACGCGGCAAAGATGTGCGCAAACGGGGACATCGGGGACGTTCTTTTGCTGTGCCAGGACATGACGGAGTTCGAGCTGTACGGAACTGTCGATTTTGCCGTCTGCTGTCTTGACACGTTCAATCATCTGACAAAGGTCGCCGACGCGAAGCGGACGCTCGCGCTCGTTCACAACTATCTCGTTCCGGGCGGTATTTTCATTTTCGACGTCAACACTCCGTTCAAGTTTGAGAATATTTACGGTCAGAACGATTTTATACTTGAGGACGACGGTGTGCTCGTTGCGTGGCAGAATTTCTACAACGCGAAGACCGGCATTTGCGATTTTTACGTTTCCTCGTTTACCGAAAACCCCGACGGCTCGTACGAAAGACACGACAGCCGTCAGCGCGAGAGGCGCTACACTCTGCGGAGCATAAAACAGCTCCTTGCCGGGGCGGGCTTTGAGCTTCTCTTCGTTAGCTCCGATTACTCCTTCTCGCCTCCCGCCCCCGACGCCGAAAGATACTACATAGCCGCGAGGTGCATAAAATAGAATTAAAGGGGGGAACTTTTTGACTTGAATTTATAATGTAAGTGCAACAAAAGTAAAAAAAGAAGGATCATGAAATAAAAGAGACAGCAATTATTCCACGATCCACTTGACAACGAGCCTCTGGCGGCGTGGTAAGGAACAGGCACAAGCGGAGCAAAGCGATCCGCCTGTAAGGCAAAAGAGCCTACCACGCCGCCTACTCATTGTCAAGCGGCTTTCGCGGCATAAATGCTGAATCAAAAAAGATCCAAAAAAGAAAGTGACACACGGAGAAAATCCTGTATAATGGAGTTTGAGGACAACCAAAACAGGAGGGCTCCATGAGTCACTATAAACATTTTAGCATAGAAGAACGAGAAAGTCTATTGATTTTAAAAAAAACAGGAAAAAACATTACGGAAATAGCCGCCATACTAAAGCGTAACAAATCATCGATCAGTCGAGAATTGAAAAGGAACAGCATAGACGGCGACTATTCAGCGTGTGCAGCAGAAGCCTCTTACAAGGAAAGACGCAAGAACTGCAAACGTCACAAATTGCTTGAAAACGTTGAGCTGAAAAAAACGATCCAAAGATTGATAGTAGAAGAACACTGGTCTCCCGAAGAAATATCCGGAAGACTGAAATTTGAAGGGTCAAAATTTCAAATCAGCTATGGAACCATATATCGCGGTATTTACAGCGGTATGCTGGAAACACATAAATTATCGCATAGAGAACGCGGAATAGTCCGTAAACTTCGCCACAAAGGCAAAAGAAGAAGGAAGAGCGGAGAAACCGAAACTCGCGGAAAAATCGTAATCAGTCACCCGATAAGTGAACGTCCGGATGAAGCTAACAACAGATCCGTTCCGGGTCATTTGGAAGCTGATACCGTATTAGGTAAAAGAGGCGGTGATTGCCTTGTTACTCTCGTTGATAGAAAACTCAGATTTGGGTGGATAAAGCGCGCCTCATCCAAAATCGCTGAAGACGTTAATTCTGCTATTCTGAATATCCTCAGAAAATTACCCGCAGGGTTTGTTAAATCCATTACTCCGGATCGTGGAAAAGAGTTTGCCGATCATGCTCTCATTACCAAAGCTACGGCGATCGAATTCTATTTTCCTCCTCCTAATTCTCCGTGGGCTCGCGGCACCAACGAAAACTTCAACGGTCTCTTGCGTGAATTCGTTCCAAAAAAACGTGATATTTCTTTATTTTCTGATGATCAAATCTGCGATTTTGCTCTGAAACTTAACTCTCGTCCTCGTAAATGCCTTGGTTGGAAATCTCCTCTTGAACTTTTTTCAGGCGTTTTGTTGCACTTGACTTGACAATTTAAGGAAAAAAGTTCCCCCTTTGCCCCCTTCAAAAACCTTCGGGAAGGTTTTTAAAGGCGAATAGAGATATTATTTACGATAATGGATGAAGCTCGAAGTTTAACTCTTAACTGTCACTAACCGCTGATCCCTCACAATTTATCTCTGTTCCTGTCGATATAGTCCTGAAGGATTATCGTTGCGGAGAGCTCGTCGACCGCGGCCTTCCGTTTCTTTCCGCGCACGTCGGCGTCGGAGAGGAATCTGTGAGCGGACACAGTCGTAAGACGCTCGTCATAAAGCTCTACCGGAAGGTCGGTGAGTTCAGCGAGCGCATTTGCAAAATCGCGGCACTTTTCGCTTCTCGGTCCTTCCGTGCCGTTCATATTCAGAGGATTGCCGACTACGATGAGCGCGGCGCCTTTTTCTTTTGCGGCTTGGGCGACCGCCTCAGCCGTTTTCTTGAAATTCTCGCATTTTATGCAACCCGCGCCGACGGCGAGAAGTCCGAGTCTGTCGCTTACGGCAAGTCCCGTTCTTGCGTCGCCGAAATCGACGCCCATTACTATTTTCATAATGATCTCCCGTATCCGAACAGCGCCTCGAGCGATAATATGACCGCCGCGCGTCTTGCGTCGAAACCTGACGTGTCGAATGCGCAAGCGGAAATTATTTCGTCTGAGGCGCGAGTTATTTTGTTTATCACCGCAGTCTCCGCCTCGGTTCCGATACCGTCTGTGAGGATGACAAGTTCTCTTGCGGAGGATGCCGTGATTTTTGCGATATCCGAGGCAAAGTGTTCTGTCAAGCTAAGAAGGCTGTCGCACGGATAACTCTTTATAAATTCAAAGCCGTCTTCTCTGATCTTTGAAAGTTCGACCGCGCCGCGCGTCTCGCGAAGGCAAAGCGCGCCGCAAAAGCCCTCATCGCAAAGACGGAGCGCAAGGATCAAATCCTTAGTGAAACGAAAAACTC
>JAFXNX010000169.1 GCA_017529175.1 Clostridia bacterium | reverse complement strand
TCCTGCTCCGCGCCGAAGAAAAACTCATACCCCGCCGCTTTTGCATCGGCGATCGCGCGTTTCAGAAGAGCTCTCGTATCACACTCGAACGGACGTCCGTCGGGATACGTGATATTGCAGAACATTCTGACGACCTTCCCGTGTTCGGGTCTCCAGGGGAGCCACGTCAGGGTCTCGGGGTCCGGGCGCAGAAACAGATCGCTTCTCGCCTCGTCACCGAATCCGCGCACCGCGGAAGCGTCGATACCTATCCCGTGCTCAAACGCGCGGGAAAGTTCTCCCGGCATAATGGAAATATTCTTCTGATTTCCGATCGCGTCGCAGAAAGCGAGACGGATAAACTTAACGTCCTCCTCGCTGATATACTGCATTACCTCTTCTTTCGAGTACTTCATAATGCGTCCTCTCAATTTGCTACGTACATCTGTTTATACGGATTCTTGCTGTCCGGCGTGACAACGGTGAAGGGCGACGCCATGACGTCCTGCTCGCTGCCTCTGAAAAGACGGCAATACTCCGATACGTATTTTCTTATTTCATCAAGGTCTTCCTCTTCGGCAGGGCGCGCCGTCACCTGACCGGGGAATTTTATCCCGCTGCAGTCGGAACGAAGAAACATTTTGCCGCCGTGCATTCCGGTACAGGGGAAATTGCCGACTATCGGGCGGTCCCCTTCGCCGAGTCCGAGCACGACGATAACGCCTCCAGCCTGGTACTCTCCGAGAAAGCTGCCCGCGCGTCCGCCTATAACTATGACGGGAACTTTATCGCGATACGCTTTCATGTGGATACCCGTGCGGTAACCCGCGTCGCCCGCCACATAGATCGAACCTCCGCGCATAGCGTATCCTGCGGCGTCGCCGATACTGCCGTGAACGACGATCGCGCCGTCGTTCATCGTGTCGCCGACCGCGTCCTGCGCGTTGCCGGAAACTGTGATCGACCCGCCGTTGAGATAAGCTCCGAGCGCGTTGCCCGGAACGCCTTCGATAGTAATGTTTCGGGATGACATTCCCGCGGCGATGAATCTCTCGCCGAGACACCCCGTAACGGTGCAGTCTCCTACCGATGACCTTATCGCTTCGTTTATCTCCTTATGCGAAAGACCGGTTGCCGATATCATCATTATACTACACCTCCGAATCTTTTTCTACGTTTTTCGGTTGAAAAAATCGCGTTGGTCGCAATTTTTTTCATTTCTTCAAGATCAACGGTCTCGAGCGGTACTTTTTCTCTGACAAGAGATGTGTATATCCCCGCCCTCTCGTCTCTTCCTATGAGCATAAACCCTTTAAGAAGACCGTCTTTAATGAAAAGGCGTTTGAGGGATCCGTCTCCCTTTTCCTCGTAAAGTTCTCCTTCGTACGTTCCGGCGGTCATAGCGTGGAGTCCGAAGAAACCGATCGAGTTCATGGGGATGGCGTTGTCGAACACCTCGTCCCCTCCCGCCATATTTACGCCTGCCGCGTGACCCTGCATATACGCATTCGGCAAGATGGCGAGAACTCTTTTTGCGCCGAGCGATGCGTCGTACCCTTCGGAGCAGTCACCCGCCGCGTAAATACCGTCAAGCGAGGTTTTCATTTTCTCGTCAACAATGATCCCGCGATTAACTTCCGCGCCTGCGTCAGAGAGCAGTTTCGTGTTCGCTCTTACGCCGACAGCGAGGATCAAGACATCGAAATCCACTTTTCTGCCGCTCTTCATGACGGCGGTGTTGCCCTCGAAGCTCACCGCGGTATCGGAGAGCATGAATTCGACACCCGCCTCCTCAAGACGCTTTTGCATAAGAGCGGCGCACTCCGCGTCAAGGATGCTCGAGAGCACTCTGTCCGCAAGGTCGCAAACCGTTATACTCTTTACTCTCTCGCATATCCCCTCGGCGCATTTGAGCCCGATAAGCCCCGCTCCTACAATCAAAACTCTCGTATCGCCGTCTGTCGCCTTCTCGATCGCAAGCGCGTCGTCGAGCGTCATAAAGCTGAATTTTTTCTCAACAGTATCAAGTCCCTCGAAAGGAGGCACGAAAGGAGACGACCCCGTCGCGACGCAGAGCTTGTCATAAGGGATGCGCGTTCCGTCGTCGAGCGCGACTTCCCTTTTTCCGCTGTCGAGCGCAAGCGCCTTCTTTCCGAAGAGCACACGACAGTCGTTGTCATCGTAAAACGAGTCCGGTCTGTACTTCATCCTCTCCGTGTCTGTCTTACCCTCGAGATAATATGAGATAAGAGGGCGGCTGTAAACGTGATGGCGTTCTTCAGATACGACTGTTATCTCTCCGTCTTTGTCGACGCTTCTGATACCTTCTATGCAGCCCGCCGCGGCGTGTCCGTTGCCGATGATCACATAGCGCTTCATTCCGTCACTCCCTCTCCTCATATACTATCGCCTTGTTCGGACATCCCTCGACGCACGCGGGAGAGCCGAATGAGTTGTTCATGCAAAGCTCGCACTTCGTCATCGTGCCGTCCTCGCCGGGCAAGAGCGCCCCGTACGGGCAGACGAGAATGCAGGTCTGACAGCCGACGCATTTTTCTCTGTTTATCACAACGACGCCGCCCTGCTTCGATATCGCGCCCGCGATACAGCTTTTGACGCACAAAGGATCTGTGCAGTGACGGCAGGAAACGGCGAACGTCACTCTGTCCTCGCCCTCAACGTGGATACGGGGAAAGATCTTTTTGTCTTTGAGATACGCCATCTCTTTCAGTCCCGAATTTGCAAACGCGCAGTTATACTCGCACAGATGACAGCCGAGACACCATTCTTCATTAACGTATATACGCTTCATTTTTTATTCCCCCGCATGAGATATTCCGAGTATCTCGAGTCCTTTTTCGGTCATTCCCACTCCGCGAAGCATAAGACGGTTTCCGCGGAGCGCTTCTATTGAGTTGATACCCATGCCGCCCATTATCTCTTTGATCTCGTGACGCCAAGCGGTCATAAGGTTGATAAGTCTCTCACAGCCCATGTCGGGATTAAGACGCTTTACAAGATCGGGGCGCTGAGTCGCGATACCCCAGTTGCATTTGCCAGACTGACACGTTCTGCAGAGGTGACAACCGAGCGCAAGGAGTGCCGCCGTCGCGATATAGCAGGCGTCGGCGCCGAGAGCTATCGCCTTGACGACGTCCGCGGCGCTTCTTACCGAGCCGCCGACAACAAGCGATACGTCGCCGCGTATACCCTCGTCGCGAAGACGTCTGTCGACCGAGGCGAGCGCGAGCTCTATCGGAATACCGACGTTGTCGCGGATCCTCGTCGGAGCGGCGCCCGTTCCGCCTCTGAAGCCGTCGATCGCAATTATGTCCGCGCCGCTTCTTGCAATACCGCTCGCAATAGCGGCGATATTGTGTACCGCCGCGACCTTTACGATGACGGGCTTTTTATATTCCGTCGCCTCTTTGAGCGAGTAGACGAGCTGGCGCAGGTCCTCTATCGAATAAATATC
>JAFXNX010000168.1 GCA_017529175.1 Clostridia bacterium | reverse complement strand
GCTATTGCGGGCGTCGATACCGTACCGGCTTCAAGTTTATCGGGAAGCGCGTCGGGCATCGCCTCATTCAGCGAATCAGACCCGCTGCCTCCGTCAAACACACTCTTCAAATGTTTTACCGATCGAGATGAGAACAATACCGCTCCCGCTCCCTGCGCTCCGTAAAGTCCCTTGTGAGACGGCACACAAAGCGCGTCGACGTTCATTTTCTTTATGCTTATCTCGTGTATACCGGCGGACTGCGCCGCATCTGCGATAAATTGAATATTACGCTTTCTGCAGAGCTCTCCTATTCTCGTAACCGGCAATACAATGCCGCAGATATTTGACGAGACAAGACATATCAATATCCTTGTGTTTTTCTTCAGTTTATTTTTGATGTCTGTCAGTATTTTATCACCGTCGCCGCCGAAAGTATGAAATATGTCAAAATCACATATTCCGTCCCTTTTCAGCTTTACCGCCTGCCTGAATACGCTGTTATGCTCAAGGTCAGATATAAGTATATGAGATGACGGTGTCACCATCGACTTCAGCGCTATGTTCAGCGCGTAGGTCGTATTTAGCGTAAATACGCAGTTTTCGGGTCCGTCACCGTCAAATATACCGTTCAACTTTTCCCTCGTCGAAAATACGACTTCTGATGCCGCAAAAGCCATTCTGTGCGACCCTCTGCCGGGGTTTCCGCAATAACTCGTAATACACTTTACGATTTCTTCCGTGACAGAGGCGGGTTTCGGAAAAGTCGTTGCCGCGTTGTCAAGATATATCATCCGCCGAGCATATCTCCGTATGATATGCCTTTTTTATCAAGCGCCGTTTTTGCGGCGTTTTTATCATAGGACGAAAGACTGAGTCCGAACGAACAGCCGCGTTTTGTAAGATTCGGATCGACCGAAACGACGCTTGATGCGATCCCCGCCGATCTTAGTACCGATCTTGCGTTTTGCGCGGCGGTAACGGTTTTAAAAGATATGATACACATGTATACCTTTCCACTCTGCAGGACCGCAGACACTATCATTATATTCCGCCGTTCGGGATTTGGTATTTAAGTTCATACCTCTCTTTTGTCAGCTTGTATTGTATGACGTCCACGTAACGATTCTGTTTGACCGCTCCGCGCGCAATTTTCGCGTCAAAAACCATTCCGCATTTTTCCATTACCCTGATACTTGCAATGTTTTCCTCCATACACTTTGCAACGACGCTCTTTGCGCCGAGCACGCCGAACGCGAACTCTATCACCCGCGAGGCGCCCTCCGTTGCAATGCCGCACCCGTGATACGCGGGATTGACAACGTACCCTATTTCACATGAATCATTAAGATAAGAAAAAGAAGTAAACCCGCAGGTGCCGATCATTTTCCCGGTGCTTTTCAGAACAAGCGCCCAGTCAAAGAACCTGCCGCTCTTATATGCTTTAAGGATCCTCTTTATATTACTCTTTGTATAGTGCAGATCGCAATGAGTTTCCCACGTTAAGTATTTTGTAACGTTTTCATCCGAACTGTACTCAAACATATCAGGCGCGTCTTTTGACGATATCGCACGTAAGATAAGTCTTTCCGTATATATTTCCGGCGGAGAGTAAAATACGCTCTCTATCATGTATCTGTTCATCTGATACCTCCGTATACAAATCAATTCTATCATCTGTATGACCGTATTTCAATATTAATATTAATTTTTCCTCATAATATTGATAAAGTTCGACTCTTGTGATAAAATACTGATATGCGAATATGATCCACCCGATTTTAATATCATTGTATAAAAAGATGATCGAGGTGAGTTTATGTTTGCAAGATCGGACAGGCGGCTTCTTTTGCCGCTGATATTTCTGGCGCTCGGCGCAGTCAGCGCATTTATCGTTTTCGGCAAGGAACAGACAGGCATCGTCCGCGCGTCCGCCCCTGTTACTTGCGACACATCCACTCTTCTGTCGTATTTTACGGCGTCGTCGAGAAGTGTGATCATCCAGTGCGCCGTGATATTCGCATCAGCTTATATCGTATACCCGCAGATCGCGCAATTTCCCGTTTTCGTTCAGAGAGGCGCGGCGATCGTGACGGCGCTTCGCTCGTTCGACGTCTCCGACAAACTGTCCGCGTCATACGTTATCTGCTATGCCGTAACTACAGCATTGCTTCTCTTTCTCGCGTCTCTCGCGCTATACCGTTCCAGAAACAGAGAGCGCGGTCGTCCCGTATCGTACCTGCGCTACGTATACGCAAGTCTTATGATATGCGGCGGCTCCGTTATTATAACTGCCGCTCCTCAAATAATAAGCGAATTAATAAAATAAGGAATTCTAAAATGAGTGACGAAAAAAAACGTTTCAACCTTTTCAACATATACAACCGCGACGGACGCGGAGTTGAAAAAGGCACGGAACTGAAGGTACTTGAAAAACCGGGAATACTTAATTTCTTCAAACTGATGTGGCGTCGATTCAGCCAGCTGACGTCTATCAATATGCTCTACATTCTCGGCAACTTTCCGATCTTTTTTGCGATCTTCGCAATGACCGGATACACGTCGATCGAATCGTCATCCCCCGGCACGGGTCTGTACTCGGCGCTGAAAGGAACGATGTATTTTGCCTCCACGGGGTCCGCCGCCGTCAACTCGCCGGTGATCGCCTCGCTGAACGGCATATACGGTAAGCAGATAATAACAATGGTACCGACGGTCTTTACTTATATCCTTTACGGACTTTCCCTGCTTTTGATATTCACGTCCGGTCTTGTCAACGTCGGCTGTACGTATCTTTTGCGCAATATGATACGCGGAGAGCATCTTTTCGTATGGAAAGATTTCTGGTACGCGATAAAGCGCAACATTAAGCAGGGACTTATCTACGGATTTCTCGACGCGCTTATCAGCGTTGTGCTCGTATACGACCTCTTGTGGTTCAGAGCATACGTCTCCACCGCCGGGATAATGTCGGCTTTCTACTTCGTCAGCTTCGCAATGATCTTCATATACTTCTTTATGAGAATGTATATTTACCCGATGATGATAACGTTCGACCTCTCGATCTTCAAGATGTTCAAGAACGCGATTTTGTTTACCGTCCTCGGCATCAAGAGAAACATCATGTGCCTGTTAGGTTACGCTGCAGTCATAGTAATAAACCTCGCGATATACTTCTCTCTTATGCCGGTCGGTATCATCCTTCCTTTTCTCATTACGGTCGCGATATGCAAGTATATCAGCGTATACTGCGCTTACCCTGTGATCAAAAAATACATGATCGATCCGTACTACAATGAAGTAAAAAGCGCACAATAATGATCAAGCTCCGGGCTGTCGTGTTACGCGGCAGCCCTTTTTGTATCATTTTGTCGACTGCTGAATATCATAATAGAGAAGATCATTCTTCAAAGTGATAAAAGCAAGAGGAGGAAAATAACAGATGGCAGACAATATGTTCGGCGACAGATCATCTTACGGAAAAGAGACTGTTTGTATAGATACATACAGAGTTCTCGACTCATGCCGCGACAGAGACTGCTTCCGCGATACGAAATGTTTTCTTACGTCCTTCGGACAGGAGATAATCGAAAGGACGGATTCGGTAAGAACGAAATACGCAAAAGTAGTGTCGGCATTTATCGACATTGACGAGGTTCCGTTCAACTGCGGATTCTATCAGCTAACGTCAAAGATATACGTCAAGCTGATCTGCGAAGCGTGTCTCGGTCCCGGCAACATACAAGAATTTGAGGCTCTCTGCGTATTAGACAAGAAGGTTTGTCTGTTCGGCGGAGAGGGCTCAGTCAGCGTTTTCAAGAGCGAAGGATGCTGCAGCGCGTTCTGTCCCGACCCGTCAGAGGAGTCATGCAAAGCAAGCAACACAATGCCCGTCGCGGTGATCGAAACGGTCGATCCGATAGTGCTCGATACAAAAGTCAGAGCAACCGGGCACCCTTGCCACTGCTGCTGCTCGGGACGCGATATTCCCTCAAGTGTTCAAAGATGCATGGGCGGCGACATATGCGACGCGGACCGTCCCAAAATACTCACAGTATCGCTCGGTCTCTTCTCCGTCGTCAGGATCGAAAGACCCGCGCAGCTTCTTGTTTCGGCAAGCGAGTACAACGTACCGGAAAAACAGTGTGTCGAAGCATCCGACGACGATCCGTGCAGCGTTTTCAACGGGATACCTTTCCCGGAAAAAGAGTTCAATCAGTCAACTTCGTCAAGAAACTCGTGCGGCAGCTCACGCTGCGGATGCGGAGCATAAGACGAAACGTATCAAAAAATCCTCCGTCAAACCGGAGGATTTTTTATATTTTCACTTGACATTATAATAAATACGAGTATAATAAATGAGAATAATTCTCATTTTTAAGAAGGTGAGCGCCATGGATTCTTCAAAAGACAGAAAAGAATACGTTACGGGTAATAAGAGCATCGTAAAAGACTTTTTTCAAAAAAACAGCGATTCTCATTTTTCAGTAGAGGCGGTGATCCGCCGTCTTGAAGAAGACGGATACGACATCGGCAAAAGCTCTGTCTACAGAATAGTCGGAAACCTTTGCAAAAGCGGCGTTATCAGAAGGTTTGAAGCTCCCGGTATCGACAACTTCGTCTATCAGTATTCAAACTTTGACGCCGGATGCGAGTCACATTTTCATCTTAAATGCACAAAATGCGGAAAACTCGTTCATCTTGAATGTGACGAGCTTCAGCATCTCAAAGAACATATTAAGAAGGAACACGGATTTATAATCGGCGGTAACGGTATAATTAACGGTATCTGCGAAGGGTGTTACAACAGATAAAATGAATAAAACGATAAAACTAATTTCAATACTTCTCGTACTGACGACGGCGCTCACGCTCGCGTCATGCGGAGCGGCGAAAGACGTCAAGGATCAAAAGTTAAAAGTTCTCGGGAGCGTCTTCCCTCAATACGATTTTGCAAGAACGATAGGCGGAGACGACGCCGAATGTGAAATGCTCCTTCGACCGGGCGCCGACAGCCACAGCTACACCGGAGACTCCCCTTCCGATATCCTCAGAATATCAAACTGCGACCTCTTCATTTATGTAGGAGGCGAAACAGACTCCGAGTGGGTCGACAAGATACGGGAAAAGCTCGAGAGCGAGGGCGGAAGATGCCCGGTCTTCTTATCTCTTTGCGACGTTTGCGATACTGTTGACGAGGAAGACTACGGCATTATAGAAGCTGAGGCGGAGGAAGATGCCGCAGATGAAGGAGAATACGACGAGCACGTCTGGACGTCGCCTCTGAACGCGATATCGGCGTCAAACGCGATCTGCGAGGAAATGTGCCGCCTTGATGAAGCAAGCTCTTCGCGCTACAGAGAAAGATGCGGCGAATACGTTGAAAAGCTCCGCGCGCTTGATTCCGAATACAGAGAGGCAACCGCGAACGCTAAGAGCAATCTACTCGTATTTGCCGACCGCTTCCCTTTCAGATATCTTGCAAAAGAATACGGACTTTCGTGTTTTGCCGCATTCAACGGCTGCGCCTCGCAAAGCGAGCCCGCCCCGACGACGATCCTTGACCTTTGCACGATCGTCGAAGAGAACTCTCTTCCGTACGTCTGTTATATTGAAACTTCAAACAGCAGAGTTCCCGACCTTATATGCAAGAACACAGGGTGCGGCAAGGTGCTTCTTCACTCATGTCATACGGTAAGTGAAAGAGACCTTGACGACGGCGCAACGTATCTTGCGCTGATGAAGGCAAACCTTGAAAACTTAAAGAAGGTATTGAATTATGACTGAATATCTATCATTCAAAAACGTAACGTACTCGTACGGCGCAAAAACGGCGCTGAAGGACGTATCATTCAGCGTTAACAAGGGCGACTATCTTTGCATTCTCGGAGAGAACGGAACAGGTAAAAGCACGATAGTAAAGCTCCTTCTCGGACTTCTTGCCCCCGACAGCGGGACTATTACGCTGAACGGCGCGTCAAAAGGTGAGATCGGATATCTTCCTCAGACGACTGTAATAGACGATAATTTTCCCGCCTCTGTGTACGAGGTGGTCCTTCAGGGAAGATGCGAAAAGCTCGGTCGCCGCTTCTTCTATTCCTCGGAAGACAAGAATATCGCTCTTGAGAATATCCGCCGTCTCGATATAGAGAAGATCAAAAACATAAGCTTCACATCTCTCTCAGGCGGTCAGAAACAGCGAGTTCTCCTCGCGCGCGCGCTTTGCGCCGCGGAGAAGATACTCGTTCTCGACGAGCCGGTCTCGGGACTTGACCCGATCGTTACGGAAGAAATGTATTCGATGATCGAGCGTTTGAACCGCGAAGAGGGGATCTCCGTCATACTGGTCTCACACGACACGAAAAGCGCCGCAAAATACGCGACGCACATTCTTCATATAAAGAAGGAAGTGCTGTTTTACGGGAGCGCCGAAGAATACGAGAAAACTGAGCTTTATCACGAGTTTTTAGGAGGATGCGGTCATGAGCATCACTGATATCTTCTCAAATCACATGATCCTCGTTATGTTCTTGTCGTCAATCGGAATTGGCGTTCTTATCTCGTTCTGCGCTTCTCTTCTCGGCGTGACGCTCGTTCTGAAAAAGTATTCGATGCTCGGCGACGGACTGGCGCATATCGGGTTCGGCTCAATGGCAATAGCCGCCCTGTGTGAAAAGATATTTGCAAAAGACCTCGGCGCATATTCAATGCTTATATCTGTCCCGCTCGTGATCGCGGCGGCGATTCTTATTTTAAAGCTCAGCGAACATTCAGCGCTCAAGGGCGATTCGGCGATCGCCGTAATTTCGACCGGCGCGCTCGCCCTCGGATATATAATATTCGAGTATGCCACCGGCAACACAACGGACGTATGTTCAAGTATGTTCGGCTCCGCCGATCTGCTCACACCCTCCGTCGCCGACATTATAACCACAGTATGTCTTGCCGCGGCGGTCCTTGTGATATTCATTCTGTTCTATAACAGGATATTTGCAGTTACATTCGATGAAACGTTTTCAAAGGCATCCGGTATAAAGACCGACAGATTCAAGACTGTGATCGCGATTCTGTCGGCGCTGACAGTCGTAATGGGAATGAAGATGCTCGGCGCGGTAATGATATCGGGGCTCGTCGTTTTCCCCGCGCTTTCCGCTATGAGACTTTGCAAAACGTTCAAGACGGTCGTTATAGGGTCAGTCGTTATATCAACCGTCTGCACGACCCTCGGTATACTTTCGGCGTTTCTTATATCAGGTCTCCCGATAGGTCCGACAGTCGTATTGATAAATCTCGTATTATATTCAGTGCTGAGTCTGTCATCAAAACTCAAAAAAGCATAAAACCACAAGTAAAGCTCCGCGGCGCCTGCCGCGGAGCTTTTTGCATATATATACT
>JAFXNX010000014.1 GCA_017529175.1 Clostridia bacterium | reverse complement strand
GCGCCTTTTTTCTTGTATACCAAAACCCCGCCATAGTGGCGGGGTAGAGAAGAGGCTAAGCCGATGAGGCAAGAAAGAAAACTCCTGATGTGTTAAAATAGAAGCGTGACCTGCCAGTTACGCAAATAAAAAAACACATCAGGAGGACGTTAAATGGAAAACGCCAGTAATAGATTAACACATACGAAATGGAATTGCAAATATCATATAGTGTTTGCACCGAAGTACAGAAGAAAAGTATTTTACGAAGAGAAGAGAGACGCAAAACGAGAGATACTGCGAACGCTGTGCCAATGGAAAGGCGTAGAGATAATCGAAGGAGAGGTATGCCCGGATCACATACATATGCTGGTGAGCATACCGCCCAAAATGAGCGTTTCGGGATTCATGGGGTACTTGAAAGGGAAAAGCAGTTTGATGATTTTTCAAGGGTTCGGGAACATGAAGTTTGCATACCGAAACCGCGAATTTTGGTGCAAGGGATACTATGTCGATACAGTGGGCAAAAATACTGCAGCGATAAAAAGTTATATAGAGAATCAGCTGAAAGCTGACAAAGAAGCCGACCAGTTGAGCCTCTTCGATCCGAGAGACCCGTTCACGGGTAGCAAATAATATCATGCGTGGCTGGCAGGCCCGCTCGTACGCACTTGTGCGTCGCCTGTATTATTAGGGCTTTGCCCGAAAATGAAATACCACCCGCTTTCGCGGGTGGATCATTATTGAAAAATAATATTACATCTGGCTTCTGTAGAGCTCTGCGATCTCCTCGACGCTCGTGTCTCTCGGGTTGCCCGGGCGGCACGCGTCAGCGTAAGCGGATTCGGAGAGGAACTGTACGTCCTCTTCCTTGAGGATGCCCTTGAGATTCTCGGGGATGCCGACGTCAGCAGAGAGCTTTTTCACAGCCGCGATCGTCGCGTCCGCAGCCTCGGCGTCGGTCATTTCGTCGATTCCCGCAACTTCCATTGCGCGGCCGACGGCGCGGTATCTCTCGCCGCAGACGGTCTTGTTGTACTCAAGGCCGACGGGAAGAAGGATCGCGCAGGCTACGCCGTGAGGCGTGTCGTAGAGAGCGGAAAGGCCGTGCGCCATGCTGTGAACGATGCCGAGACCCACGTTGGAGAAGCCCATGCCCGCGATGTACTGACCGAGCGCCATGCCCTCGCGTCCTTCGGGAGTGTTGGCGACCGCGCCGCGCAGATTTGCCGCGATGAGACGGATCGCCTCGAGATGGAACATATCGCTGATCGTGCAGTGTCCCTTCGTGATGTAACCCTCGATAGCGTGCGTCAGAGCGTCCATGCCCGTCGCTGCCGTCAGACCCTTCGGCATCGAAGCCATCATGTCGGGGTCGACTACCGCGATCTCGGGAATGTCGTTTACGTCTACGCAAACAAACTTGCGCTTCTTTTCAACGTCGGTGATGACGTAGTTGATCGTGACCTCTGCCGCCGTGCCGGCAGTCGTGGGGACCGCGATGGTGAATACTGCGTGGTTCTTCGTGGGAGCCACTCCCTCGAGGGAACGGACGTCCGCAAATTCGGGATTCGTCGCGATGATGCCGATAGCCTTCGCCGTGTCCATGCTGGAGCCGCCGCCGATGGCTATGATGCAGTCTGCGCCGCTTTCGTTGAAAGATGCAACGCCGTTCTGAACGTTTTCGATAGTCGGATTGGGTTTGATGTCGCTGTATACGACGTAGGGGAAGCCTGCCTTGTCGAGAAGGTCCGTCACCTTTGCCGTTACACCGAACTTGAGAAGATCGGCGTCGGACGTGAGAAACGCTTTTTTATAACCCCTTGCGGTGAGCTCGGGAACTATGTTTTCGATAGCGCCGTGACCGTGGTATGAGATCGTGTTGAGAACTATTCTGTCTGCCATTTTTATATTCCTCCGGTGTTTAATTAGGCGGATTTGCCGCCTATTTCATTGTATCATGTATCGTTTCGAATGTAAATATACATGCGAAAACTTTGCGTTTTCAATTTGTAATCGTTGACCGACGATCGTTTACCTGATGAAATTAGTCCTCTCGCCCCACTCGATCTCGGGCATTCCGTACTTCTCCCTGCCGAGGGCGATCGCCTTGACGAGGAAGGACATGTTGTGTGCGAGATTCCTCATCACCTGAAGTCCCTCGAGGTCCTGTTTCGCCTCCTCCGCGCTGTTGCCGTGGATGCTGTTCCAGTAGGTCGAGGAGACGACCGGCATTCCCGCTATGGTAAAATACTTGTTCAGCTCGTCGAACGTCGCGGACAGCCCTCCGCGTCTCGCGCTGACGACTGCGGCCCCGACTTTCATGTGCTTTGAAAAGTGAGTGCTGTAAAAGAGGCGGTCGAGGAACGCGACGAGCGTTGCGTTGGCTGACGCAAAGTATACCGGGGAGGCGACGACAATGCCGTCTGCTTCCTCGAACTTGGGAGATGCCTCGTTCACCGCGTCGTCAAAGGCGCAGCGTCCGAGTTTCCCGCACGCGCCACAGGCAACGCATCCTCTTATCGCCTGATTCCCGATATGTACGATCTCGGAGTCGATCCCTTCTTCGTCAAAGATCTTTTTCATCTCGTCAAGCGCCGCCGCACACACACCCGCTTTGTGCGGCGAACCGTTTATCATAAGTATCTTCATATATCCACTCCTCCGTTTCTTATATTATATTCTACCACAACCAAAACCGTTTTTCAACATAAAGATCCGCCGCGGGATCTCGCGGCGGATATATGATATAGGTGCGCCGTATTCAATCTTTAGGATACGGCGTCTTTTTGTTTGTGAGATCAAGTATATAGTCGGTCGAAACGTCGTAGAACTTTGCAAGCTTAATCAGAACGTCTATCGAAATTTGTCTTTGACCGGTCTCATATTGAGAATATGTGTTCTGCCTGATGTGCAAATAGTCCGCTATTGTTTTTTGGGTGATGTCGGAATCCTCTCTTAAATCTCTTATTCTCATTTCCACCTCGATGCATTTGTATAATATACTTAAATTATATGTATCTCGGAATGAGATATTGACATATATCACAATTTGTGATATTATTAATTTGATTAATTATTGCTGATTTGGTGTTCGAATTTTGTCGATATCTGTTACTCAAAAGAAATGGAGGCTTGAATATGAGTTTGAAGAATAAATTAAAAAGTAAACTGAGGTTTATTCGTTATACTTCTTTTGGAAGTTATATGCACAGCGAGTATTGATATTATAAGGGGAAAAGGGACCTTAAAAAATACGATGATTATACTTTTTTGAAAAAGATGTATAAAGATGTTTTCGGAAGAGAACTTGATCTATCCGATCCTAAAAGGATGATGGAAAAGCTTCAGTGGTTGAAATTATTTTGGAGAAATGAAGAAATGGTCATTACCGCCGATAAATACGCGGTCAGAGATTATATTCAAAAAATGGGATATGGCGAAATGCTCAATGATATCATTGGCGTATATGACAGTGTTGATGACATTGATTTCGATAAACTTCCGAACAAGTTCGTTTTGAAAGCGACGCACGGAAGCGGATGGAATTTTATATGTAGGGATAAATCCAAAGAGAATATATTTTGGTGGAAAAAAACGATAAATAGTTGGATGAAAAGAAATCTGTATTGGTACGGACGTGAGTGGAATTATGAAAAAATCAAACCCAGGATTATTATTGAGAAATATCTTGAAGATTCATCGGGTGGATTGACGGATTATAAAATCAGTTGTTTCAGCGGTAAACCGCTCAATATGCAAGTAGACATCGGACGATACGGAGAACATAAAAGATGTTTTGTGTCTGACAAAGGAGAAATACTACCGTTTGATAACGGTTCATTCGGTGCAAGACTTGAAGAATTCGAGTTTTCTGACGTACACAGAAAAATGTTTGAGATTGCAAAAGTATTGTGCAAGGATTATCCATACATAAGAGTTGATTTCTATTACTGCGACGGAAAAATATATTTCGGTGAATTGACATATTTTGTCGGAAGTGGATTTTCACGCTTTGACCCTGATGAGTATGATTATATTTACGGAAAAGAAATCGTTCTTCCGGAACCGAATTATAATCTCGATCTTTATAACAGAATAATGAACAGTTGATTTTCAAAACTGATAAACAAAAAGCCGAAGTAGTTGCAGTCTGCTTCGGCTTCTCTATATGGGTTTCCAAAGGGATCTTTCCCTTTGGCGGGTTCGGGCAGAGCCCGTGTATATCCCTTTGGCGGGGTACGGGAAAGAGTCCCGTGATAATCCTTACGCTTCGGAGAACATATCTTTTCCCACTCCGCAGAGAGGGCAGACGAAGTCGTCCGGAAGGTCCTCGAATTTCGTTCCGGGCTCGATTCCGTTGTCGGGGTCGCCCAGCGCCTCGTCGTATTCCCAACCGCAAGCGTCACAAACGTATTTCATGGTGTGTCTCCTTTCAGAATATTTTTATATTTCAGTTTTCTATCGGTTCAAAATCGACGGCGCCGTGCTTGCACAGCGGGCAGACGAAGTCTTCGGGAAGCTCGTCTCCCTCGTAAACGTAACCGCAGATCTTGCAAACGTAACCTTTCTTACCTTCGACTTGCGGCTTCGGCTTGACGTTGTCCTGATAGTATGTATAAGTCATCGTGTCAACGCCGGAGATGACTCTCGCTTCGGTTACAGTGCAGATAAACATACCGTGAGTGTCAAGGTCGACGTAATCCTCGACCTTAAGCGACATGAACGAGTTTATGTATTTGGGCAGGAATACGAGCCCGTTGTCGGAGCGGAGAACGTCAATGTTTTCAAATTTATCTGCGTTTCGTCCGCTTCTGAAACCGAAGTTTTCAAAGACGGAGAACGGCGCTTCGATCGAGAGACAGTTGACGTTCATCTTGCCCGTCTGCTTGATGACGTGATGCGAATAGTTCTCCTTGTTTATGCAAACCGCGACGCGGTTCGGAGAGCTTGTCACCTGCGAGACCGTGTTGACGATCAGTCCGTTGTCGCGCGTACCGTCGTTTGACGTTACGACGTAAAGTCCGTAACCGATCTTGAAGAGCGCCGTCAGGTCGTTCTTGTTCGCCGTTTCGTCGTGCTGTGCGAGGTAGTCCTGACAGAGCTCTCCCGCGAGCGCTTCGAGCGCGTCTTTCGAAACATCGTTCAGAGCCGAGGTTATCCTTACCGTATTCTCGCAGAACGTGATGTTTTTGAGACCTTCGAACATACTCTTCATGACCTTCGCCGCCTGAGGCGCCCAGCTTCCGTTCTCGATAAACGCGACGGTGCGGTTGCGGTATCCGCGCTCGACGAGATGGTCGATGAAGGTACGCATGAACGGGAAAATGTCAGCGTTGTAAGTCGTTGTCGCGAGAACGAGACGTCCGTAACGGAACGCATCCTCGACCGCTTCCGCCATATCCTCGCGCGCAAGGTCGCAGACAACTACCTTCGGACAACCGTTTGCTCTCAGTTTGTCGGCGAGCACTTCGACCGCGCGCTTTGTGTTTCCGTATACGGAAGTGTAAGCGATCATGATCCCTTCGCTCTCAATTCCGTATGACGACCATATGTTGTAAAGATTCAGATAATAACCGAGGTTCTCGGTGAGCACCGGTCCGTGAAGCGGGCAAATGATCTCAATGTCAAGCCCTGCCGCTTTTTTGAGAACTGCCTGTACCTGCGCGCCGTACTTGCCGACGATGCCGAAATAGTAGCGTCTCGCCTCGCACGCCCAGTCCTCTTCGGTATCCCATGCGCCGAATTTACCGAAGCCGTCGGCGGAGAAGAGTACCTTGTCAGTAGAGTCGTAAGTCATAATGACTTCCGGCCAGTGGACCATTGCCGCGGTGACAAAATTCAGTGTGTGACGGCCGAGTGAGAGCGCGTCGCCTTCTCCGACAACTATGCGGCGGTCTTCGAACTCCGTTCCGAAGAAGTTTTTCATCATCGCGAACGCTTTTGCGGACGACACTATCGTCGCGCCGGGGTAGTTTCTCATAAAGTTCGCGATATTTGCGGAGTGGTCATTGCGTACACGTCCGTTTACGGCAATACGAAGAAAGCGGTTGATATGCTCGCCGAGGAGCTCCGCATAAGGGGCTGCCCGAAAGTTGCCGTCAACGACCTCGCGAGATGCGACATGGCGGAGGCGGTCGAAGACGCGTTCAGGTACGGCAAGATCGTCCTTGCGACGACGACGTATAACGCGGGCATCTTCCCGTTCATGAGAGAGTTCATCGAGCACCTCACCGAGAGGGGCTTCAAAAACAAGACGGTCGGTCTCATCGAGAACGGCTCGTGGGCGCCGCTCGCCGTCAAGACGATGAAGGGGAT
>JAFXNX010000167.1 GCA_017529175.1 Clostridia bacterium | reverse complement strand
GTGTGCCTGCTCGACGAGGTCGCCCGCGTCTTCCCGCTCTCGGCCACGCCCGTGGCGCTCGACGTTCGCCCCGGCGGGCGTGTGTCTATTGGAAACGATGTATTTTACGACTGCAGCAAGCTGACGACGATTACTATACCCGACAGTGTGACGTCGATTGGCGTTCAGGCATTTTCCGGCTGCAACTCGCTTCAGTATAATGAATACGACAACGCAAAATATCTCGGAAACGATTCGAATCCTTATGTTGCGTTGATTAAAGCAAAAAGTAAAGATTTTACTACTTGTTCAATTAATGACAACACAAGAGTAATTGCATACAATGCATTTTCACAATGCAAGTCACTTTCGTCGATCACGATCCCCGACAGCGTGACGTCGATTGGATACGATGCATTTAACGGCTGCAGCTCGCTTACGTCTATCAACATCCCCGACAACGTGACGTCGATAGGAAGCAATGCATTTAACGGTTGCAGCTCGCTTACATCGATTACTATTCCGGATAGTGTGACGTCGATAGGAGAATATGTCTTTTACAACTGCAGTTCACTTAAGTCTGTTGAAATTGGCAATAGCGTGACGTCGATTGGAGATGGTGCATTTAACCATTGCAGTAAGCTTGAAAGTATTACGGTTTCCTCTGGAAATAAAAAGTATCATTCTTCCGGTAATTGTTTGATAGATACGGAAACAAAGACGCTTATCAAAGGGTGTAGAACGAGCGTTATACCGAATGACGGAAGCGTAACGTCGATAGGATACTCTGCATTTTCAGATTGCAGCCAGCTTACGTCGATCACTATCCCCGGGGGCGTGACGTCAATTGGAAGTACTGCATTTTTCGGCTGCAGTTCGCTTGCGTCAATCACGATCCCCGACAGCGTGACGTCGATTGGAAGCTCTGCATTTTACGGCTGCAGTTCGCTTACGTCTGTAACTATCGGCAACGGAGTGACGTCTATAGGATACTCAGCATTTTACAAATGCAGCTCGCTTGAAATTATAACTGTTTCAGACGGGAACACAAAATACCATTCGTCCGGCAACTGTGTTATAGATACGGAAGAAAAAAAGCTGATCCTCGGGTGCAAAGGCAGCGTTATTCCGAGTGACGGCAGCGTGAAGTCGATTGGAAGCTCTGCATTTTACGGCTGCAGTTCGCTTACGTCTATCACTATCCCCGAGGGCGTGACGTCAATTGGAAGTTCTGCATTTTACGGCTGCAGCCAGCTTACGTCTGTTACTATCCCAGTCAGCGTGACGTCGATAGGAAGCAGTACATTTTCCGACTGCGAGAGACTGACAGACGTATATTATCATGGATCTGAATCCGAATGGAATGAGATACAGATATATAACTATGGTAATGAGAGATTGATCAATGCGAATAAGCATTATCAAAATCACTCATGGGAATTGGATTCCGATTTCACCGTATGGCCGACGTACGTTTCGGATGGTGAGCTGACTTATGTTTGTTCGGCCTGCGGCAGAACGAAGACAGAGACGATCCCTCATCTTATTTCAACTATTATCGGTGACGTCGACGGCGACGGAGTAATAAACATGAAGGATATAGCTGAAATAAAAGTATATCTTGCGGGAGATTCTGCCAACGCGTTGAAACAAAACTGTGATATCAACGGCGACGGCGTTATAAACATGCTCGACATCAGCGCGCTGAAGGTGAAGATCGCGGGATAAGGTGCCGACTAAGCTCGGCGAAATATTTGACGTAAGCAGCGACCGAAGAGATTCTTCGGCTTCGCTCAGAATGACACGGAGCGGCGGAGTGAAACGGCTTGTGCCGACAGTACGAGTCGGGAACGTTATTTCTCCCGTGTCATCCTGACGCGCTTCTCACGGAAGGATCTCTTTGAACGAGAGTATCATAAAAATCACAAAGCCGAAAGCGGCACGCCGCTTTCGGCTTTTAATCAGGGGTTTCCAAAGGGACGCGTCCCTTTGGCGGGTCATAGGGCGGAGCCCTAAACTAATCTGAACTGTTCGTTTTCTTCCTCTCCGACGAATTTACCGCCGATGTAGGGAGAGGTGTCCTGAAGCTTGTATCCTTCGGTGTGAGCCGGCGCCGCCCAGTAAATCGCGTTCTTGATTATCTTCTGTACGTTCGCATCGTGGAACGTCGGCACGCTCTCGTGTCCCGGCTGGAAATAGAAGACCTTTCCGTAACCGCGACGCCACGTGCATCCGCTCCTGAAGACATGACCCGTCTCATACCACCCGATAAAAACAAGCTCGTCCGGCTCCGGTATCTGAAACGGCTCGCCGTAGATCTCTTCCTTCGGAAGTATAAAGTGAGTAGGGAGCCCGGCGGCGATCGGATGAGTCGGATTAATGTTCCAGACCACTTCCTTGACTTCATCCCCCCACGTGAGATGCCCCGTCATGCCGACGACCTTCTGTATTATCTTAGAGTAGTGCGCCGAGTGAAGACAAATAAGTCCCATACCCGCGTAAACTCTGTTCTTAACGCGCTCGGCAAGCTCGTGTGAGACTTCCCAGTGATGCATATGCCCCCACCAGATGAGAACGTCCGTGTTGTTCAGCACCTCGTCCGGAAGCCCTTGATCCGGGTCGTCGAGAGCGGCGAGAGTTATCTTTATTTCCTCGCACTCAAGCGCGCCCTTAAGATATGCGTGTATGCCGTCAGGATAGATCTCGCGCACCTTGTCGTTCGTCTTCTCGTGACGGAATTCGTTCCATATTGTAACGTTGATCGCTTTTTTCATAAGAAATCCTCCATAATTGATTCCGTATATCATTTTACCATACTTTTTTCGATATTTCCATATATAAATTTAATTTTATAAGCAAACATTTTTTCAAAAAAATGGCGCAAAAGTACTTGACAAAAGTAAATTGCGGTGATAGAATACAGTAAACCGATGAGGAAGAGTAAGTAAGTTTTGAATTTTATCTCACAGAGAGCCGCGGTTGGTGGGATGCGGCAGATATGTCATTACCGAATGGACTTCCGAGGGCGAGCAGAACAGGGTGACCCAAGTATGCAAGACGGTGTGGCTTACCGTAAGATGAGCCGTCGTATTATATGTACGAGTGAGTGGGCGCGAAGCGCCAAGCAGGGTGGCACCGCAGGATAACTCCTGTCCCGGCAAATCAATTTTGCATGGGATGGGATTTTTTTATACCCGTCCCGAGAAAAAAGGAGGACATTGATATGTCAAAACAAGAGATCCCGTACAAGATTTACCTCGAAGAAAATGAGATGCCGACAGCATGGTACAACGTCCGCGCCGATATGAAGAATAAGCCGGCGCCGCTGCTCAATCCCGGAACGCACGAGCCGATGAAAGCGGAAGAGCTCGCTCCCGTGTTCTGCGAAGAGCTTATCAAACAGGAGCTTGACGACACGACAGCATTTTTTGAGATCCCCGAGAAGATAAGAGACTTCTACAAGATGTACCGTCCCTCGCCGCTCGTCAGAGCGTATTGCCTCGAGGAGAAACTGAAGACCCCCGCGAAGATCTACTACAAATTCGAGGGCAACAACACGAGCGGAAGCCACAAGCTCAACTCCGCTATCGCTCAGGCGTACTACGCAAAAGAGCAGGGACTCAAAGGCGTAACGACCGAGACGGGAGCCGGCCAGTGGGGCACGGCGCTCTCAATGGCGTGCGCGTACTTCGGACTCGACTGTAAAGTATTTATGGTTAAAGTTTCATACGAACAGAAGCCGTTCCGCCGCGAAGTAATGAGAACTTACGGCGCGTCGGTAACTCCTTCGCCGTCAATGGATACGGCGATCGGACGCAAGATCCTCGCAGATCATCCCGGAACGACCGGTTCTCTCGGATGCGCTATCTCCGAGGCGGTCGAAGTCGCAACTTCCACCGAGGGCTACAGATACGTTCTCGGAAGCGTTCTGAATCAGGTGCTTCTGCATCAGTCCGTGATCGGACTCGAAGCTAAAGCGGCGTTCGATAAATACGGCGTCAAACCCGATATGATCATCGGATGCGCCGGCGGCGGCTCCAACCTCGGCGGACTTATAGCTCCCTTTATGGGCGAGAAGCTCCGCGGCGAAGCCGATTATGACATCGTGGCGGTCGAGCCCGCGTCCTGCCCGTCGCTCACACGCGGCACGTACGCATACGACTTCTGCGACACCGGCATGGTATGCCCGCTCGCAAAGATGTATACCCTCGGCTCCGACTTCATTCCCGCGCCGAACCACGCCGGCGGTCTGCGTTACCACGGTATGAGTTCGATCCTCTCCCAGCTCTATGATGACGGCTTGATGAGAGCGGTATCCGTTCCTCAGACGGCGGTCTTCGAAGCGGCTGAATACTTCGCAAGATGCGAGGGCATCCTTCCCGCTCCCGAGAGCAGTCACGCGATCAGAGTCGCGATCGACGAGGCGATCAAGTGCCGCGAGACCGGAGAAGAAAAGACTATCCTCTTCGGACTTACAGGAACAGGTTACTTCGATATGGTCGCTTACGAAAAATTCCACGACGGAAAGATGGACGACTATATCCCGACAGACGAAGAGCTTGCAAAATACGCAGCAAAGCTTCCGAAAATAGACTGAATGACTTTCCCGCCCGCGTGTACGCTGTACCGCGGGCGGTTTTATATTGACTTACCGTTACCCGTTTGTTATAATTATATTGAAGCGAAGAATAATAATGTCGAAAAGTAAGGAAATAATAATGGAAAAATATATCTCGGTCCCTTTTGATAAAGTTCACATTGACGGCGGATTCTGGAAGATACGGCAGGACGTCAACCGGGACGTGACCGTAAACGCCGTTTATGAAAGGTTTCGTGAAACGCACCGCTTTGACGCTCTTTCCTGTAAGAAGTGCGATGATTTTGAGCCGCATATTTTCTGGGACTCCGATGTTGCAAAATGGCTCGAAGGCGCTGCGTATCTTCTCTCGGAAAAACGCGATCGGCGCCTCGAAGCTCTTTGCGACGAGATGATCGAAAAGATCGTAACAAATCAGTCGGAAGACGGATATTTCAATTCATATTATCTGACTGTCGCGCCTGAAGAGCGATTTACAAAACGTGAAAATCACGAACTGTACTGCGCGGGACACCTGATCGAAGCGGCGATCGCCTACCGCGACGCAACGGGGAAGGACGCCCTTCTTCGCGCCATGATGAAGTACGTCGATCTCATACACGACGTCTTTGTCGTAAAACAGAGCGCCGCTTTTGTAACTCCAGGGCATCC
>JAFXNX010000166.1 GCA_017529175.1 Clostridia bacterium | reverse complement strand
CCGCACAGAAAAGGCGACCTCCGCCGCGCTCGCGCAGCAGCTGCAAACATCGTTCCCAACACGACAGGCGCAGCTAAGGCTATCGGTCTTGTTATCCCCGAACTCAACGGCAAGCTCATCGGCTCCGCGCAGAGAGTTCCCGTAACGACAGGTTCCACGACGATCCTCGTAGCAGTAGTTAAGGGTAAGGACATTACCGTTGAAGGTATCAACGCGGCTATGAAGGCGCGCGAGTCCGCATCCTTCGGTTACAACACCGACATGATCGTTTCTTCCGATATCGTAGGCGAAACACACGGCTCCATCTTCGACGCAACACAGACGATGGTCGCAAAGATCGACGACGACACATATCAGGTTCAGGTTGTTTCCTGGTACGACAATGAGAACAGCTACACGAGCCAGATGGTTCGTACGATCAAGTACTTCGCAGAGATTAAGTAAACAAGAGCGCGACAGGACGGTAAAACCGAAAAAACAGGCGCTATCTAATTTTGGTTTACGATAATCGTTAGTTATCAAAATCGGCGCACATTCAGTTTTGACTGAATGTGCGCCGTGTTTTTTCTTTCGTCGTTCTCGCCGCTCTCCGGTTCGGCTGCGCGGCTCACGCCGCTCCGCCGAAGATGAATGAAGAATGATAAAAACATCCGGCGGCGCATTTGCGCCGCCGGGCATAGTAAAGTTCTTTGCACCGCTTTCTTTTAAGAAAGCGGCAGTAATCCTTTATACGTTTATCTCGTCGAGCATTACAACTCTTCCACCCTCGTTGCGTGAGCGTATGCCCGCGACGATCATCTTCATAAGCTCGACAGTCTCGGCGAACGGGAACGGTTCTTCTCCCGTACGGAGCCAGTGAACGAAGTTGTCAAGCTGCTTTTTGAAAGCATAGTAGGAGTCGCCGTCGTCAATGTAACGCGAGCCCGCAGTTCCGATAAAGAGCGTGCCCGCGCCAGCCATACCGATACCCTGCGCTACGTCTACGCGGCATCCGGACGAGTGAACGAGATGCACCATCGCCTGCTCGTAAGTACCCGTGTTCTGAACGGAAACGAATCCCGGTCCGAGAAGCGGATAGATCGCCTCGAGCGCGTGGATACCGTAAGTCTCAAACTTCTTCGGCATCGGCTGACAAATATACATCAGCTTGCCGATCTCGTAGTGAGATCTGTAAAACGGCTCCATCTCCTTGCAGTATCTCATCGAAGAGGATGATATGAACATTTTCCCTTCGCGTCTCCAGTTAACGAACGTGCGAAGGTCCTCCTCACTGTTGACGAGCGGCTTGTCGATGAACATTGGAAGCCCTGCGTCAAGGAACGGACGGCAGCGCTCAATGTGCTCGTCGCCTACGTCTGTCGCGCAGATCACGGCGTCGACCTTTCCGAGCATCTCGAGCGGATCGTCGACTACGTTCGGGATCTTTGAAGCCTTCGCCATCTTTTCAGCCATATCGCGGTCGGCGTAACCCGTGCAGCAGATATGAGTGATGTGCGCGCCTTCGATACCGAAAGTCTCTTCGGGCTGCTTGCCGAGATAGTCCGGTATGACCGGAAAGAGCGGCTTGCAGTACTCGTCCATATATTTCTTATCGTAACCGTTGAACATCGCGCTCCATGAGAACGGATGTCCGTTGCCCTCGGTCATTCCGAGGATACCGATCTTTATTTCTTTATTGCCGAGCGGAAACATAGCTTTATCTCCTTTTGTCTGTTACTGTTTTTTAATGACCTGAAAGTCTTCTCTCGGACGAGAGAGCGCTTTCATGATCGCCGGGATATCGACGCCGACGAACGATCTCTTGATAAGATCGAACGTTTCCTCGCTGAGAGGCTTTACGTTGAAGTAAGCGGCGTTCGCCTTGACCTGTTCGGGGTTGTCGGCTCCGAGCACGAGGCTCGTTACGCCGTTGACGTCCCTCATAAACGAGATCGCAAGTTCAGCGATGCTCATCTCCTCGCGCTCCGCGCACTCGCGAAGAAGTCTTATCTTCGAAACGGCGTGCTCAACGAGGATCGGATTCGTTATTGTGTCAGGATCAAGGAAGAAAAGTCCCTGAAGAAATACGCTTCTTACAAATACCGTTATACCGTGTTCAGCAAGACGGTCCGTCATACCGCACGCGATAAGGCGTTGGTCAAAAATACTCATCGGAGCCTGAGTCGACGTGTATACGTCGTATTCGAGCATCTTTTCAAGCTCTTCCGCCTTGTAAACGGACGCTCCGACTTTGTCGGTATATCCGAGCTTTACGAGCTTCTCCATCGCTTTCGCGACGAGCGATCCGTTTTCAAAAAGCGGCTTCTGATCGTGGAGCAAAACGTTGTTTACCTTGTTCACTCCGAGCGCTTCAAAAGACTCTTCGAGGCATGATATAACGGATCTTTCGATCTCGCCTTCAGTCTCTCCCTTGATGTTTACGACTTTAGTCGTGATATAAGGCGTCTCACCTTCCCACGTCTTGAGAAATCTTCCGATGACCTCTTCCGACGTGCCGTAAGCGCGCGCCGTGTCGATGGAGGTGATGCCGCTCTCGAGGGCTGTGCGGAGCATAGAAAAGCTCTTTTCCTCACTCGGCTGACCGGCGTTGTTTGCGATGCCGTAATCCATACCGAGCTGAACGGTCCCGAGAGACATAGACGACAGTTTCTTTCCTGCGACGTCAGTATATTTCATAGTCCCGCCTCCCGCTTATTTTATATCTCTTCCGGAGATAGCGGATACTATACCGGAATAGTAATCGGAAAGGCCGCAAACGTCCGCTCCGACGCTGATGAATGTGTAACCCATTCCGACAAGCTCGTCAAAGTTGCCAACTCCTCCGGTTGTTCCGGCGAATTTACCGTGACGCCTTGCGCAGTCGGCGACTCTTTTTCTCGCTTCTACAACTTCAGTACAGCCAAGATCGTAAGTATGACCTGCGCCCTGGCTGAAGTCAGCGGGACCGAAGAAGATCATATCAAGACCCGGCAGCGCACATATCTCTTCAAGCTCCGCCATCGGTTCGGGATCTTCGATCTGAACGACGATGAATCTCTCTTCGTTTGCTGTCTTTATGTATTCCTGCTCATTGACGAGACAGTACGCTCCGTCGGCGTTTCCTCCGTCTATCGGACGGCGTCCGACCGGAGCGAATTTCGTGTAATATACTACCTGTTTCGCATCCTCAAGAGACATAAGGTGAGGTACCATAATGCCCGTTGAATCCGCCTCGAGAGGTCTTATCATATTCGAATAACAGCCTCTTGCGACTCTCGTCAGCGTGTCGCAGTCAAACACTTTTGCCGCGCGTACGGCATTCTCGATGAACGCAAAATCGTTCGGAACGTGCTCCATATCAGTCCATACGCAGTCGTAACCGCACATGGCTGCGATATCAACGCCTCGAAGATCAGAAAGATTCAGTTTGACGCAAGTCGCGACTTTGCCCGCTCTCATCTGCCGCAGAACACGGCTCTTTCTCATTTCCATAATACTCTATCTCCCGAATTATTTTGCGGAATATCCGCCGTCAAGCGGAATGACGGCTCCCGTCATATAGCGGGAAGCGTCGGACGCGAGGTAAACGATGAGACCCATAAGGTCCGTTTCGTTCGCCATTCTGCCGAGGAAGGTCTTCTTGCAGTATCTGTCGAGGAAGAGCGGATCCTGATTGTTAAAAAGTCCGCCGAGTGATACGCAGTTGCATCTGATGTTGTGAGGTCCGAAGAAGCCTGCGAAAAGGCGCGTCATATTATGCATACCGCCCTTGTTGTAGAAGTAATCGGCGCCGCTCCAGCAGTCGATATCGAGATCCTTGTAAAGATACTCGTCAGCGGAAAGATCGCCCATATAAGAGCCGATGTTGATGATGCTTCCGCCCTCGCCCTAATCTATCATTATCTTACCGAAAGTACGCGTTACGAGGAAAAGACCAGTTCCGTTTATATCAAGACTCTTTCTGAAGAAAAGCGGATCGTCGTACCAGCCTTCGGGCTCACGGCAGCGGTAAACGGAGTTGTTGACGAGAATATCGAATCTTCCGCTCTGCTCCATTATCGTATCGCGAAGAGCGAGGATCGACGCTTCGTCTCCCTGGTCGAAGGACGCCGCGTGGATCTTGTCAAATCCTTTTTCCTTGAGCATTGCCGCGTATTCTTCGTTCTTCTTGAGAGTACGGGACGCGATCCATACGTCTGCTCCCGCCTCGAGAAGTCCGATGACCGCCTGATGACCGTAACTGTAAGTTCTTCCGTAAGAACCCGCGCCGCCGGTGACAAGCGCTACCTTGCCGTCGAGTCTGAACATATCAAGTACGTTTTCCATAGAATATCCTTTCCGCCGGATAACGGCAGTAAAAATTTAAAAATTATTCCTAAAATATTATATAACAATTATTTTAAAAATCAATAGCTTATATAATGAATTTAAAAGAATCTTTCCTAAATATATTGTATAAAAAGAAAAACGGCGATCGGTCGCCGATGATAAACGATATGAACGCCGCGGCGATTGCCGCGGCGTTCTTAAAAAGAAGGGTGGT
>JAFXNX010000165.1 GCA_017529175.1 Clostridia bacterium | reverse complement strand
TCCATCTTGTTTATATTTACAGCGCCGCCGTTTGACGACAGCTCGTCGATCATATTGAGAGCGACGACCATCGGAACGTTCATCTCGAGAAGCTGCATTGTGAGATACATATTCCGTTCCATATTCGTCGCGTCGACGATATTGATTATCCCCTTCGGCTTTTCTTTAAGTACAAAATTTCTTGAAACTATTTCCTCGCTCGAATACGGGGACATGGAATAGATACCGGGAAGGTCCGTAACGAGAGTTCCGGGATGTCCTTTGATAGCTCCGTCCTTGCGGTCGACTGTGACGCCGGGAAAATTACCGACGTGCCTGTTCGCTCCCGTCAGCTGATTGAAGAGCGTCGTTTTTCCGCAGTTCTGATTTCCGACGAGCGCAAACGACAAGACTGTATCCTCGGGAAGCGGATCCTCGTTTTCCTTGTCGTGATACTTACCGCCCTCTCCGTATCCGGGGTGATGGTCCTTTTTCTCGGAAGGTTCAGACCCGGTAGCAGACATCGTGTTCTCCGCCTCGGGCTCTTCGCCGGATAACACTATCCCTATCTTTTCCGCGTCAGAAAGACGGAGCGTCAGCTCGTACCCGCGTATCATAAGCTCCATGGGGTCGCCCATCGGCGCGTATTTTACGAGAGTGACCCTGACGCCGGGGATAAGTCCCATGTCGATAAAATGACGTCTCAGCGCGCCGTCTCCACCGACTTCCGTCACAACGGCGCTTTTGCCTATTTCAAGTTCTTTAAGATTCATATTACCCCTCGCAAGTGAAACAGCTGATAATGTCAAAACGATCTTGCGTTTTTTCAAACATTATTTCATTATAATTGTAGCACAAACAAATGAATAATACAAGAATCACAGCGACAAAAAAGCGGGCGACGAAGCGCCCGCTTTTATTGATTTATTACTTTTTACCGTTATCGGCTTTGTCCTTATCCTTCAGCATATCGCGAAGGACTTCATCGTAAAGCTCGTCTTTATCGATCTTTTGTTCTCTTTTATCCTTCTCTTCCTGACGCCGCATCGCTTCGTTCTTCATCTTCAGCGAATGGTTTCTCGTTATCATGATGATCGCAACGACGAGAACTATTGCAAGTATCCCCGCTCCGACGAAAAGCGCGAACTGTCCGCCGGTAATGCCCCATTTTGAAGAGCGTCCGGTGATCTCGTATCTTACGCCGTTTTCGTCGATAAGCCCTTCGTAGTCGCCCGTCAGCATTGTCTTGGGAATAACGACGTCCTTCTGCTTCGTATCAAGGACGTTGATACCTACTTTATACTCGTCGTCGTTTTCCACATACTCAAACGAAAACCATGCGTTATCTTCTTTATCAACGAGCATGGTCATGAGCCTTTCCGTGCTGTCGGGAAGGAAGAGCGTCGCGGCGTTAAGCGCCTGACCCGAAAGAGGAACTCCCACGGTTATTGGGAAGTTTACCGCTCCTTTGAATCTGAACGTGTAAGCGGCTTCCGCCTCGAGACGTACACGGTCTTCATCGTTGCGCTGAAATTCAATGCTTAAGTCATACAGTTCGTCAAGACTCAACTTTGCAAGATCCTGAGTATCAAAAGTCCACGATATACCGTCGGACGTAATGACGGTAATATCGGCAGAAGATCCCGCCATCTGCTTCAGCGCCTCGGCGGTAACGGTCGTTCCCGCCATATTGATCTTCGCTTCGACCTGACGTTTGCCTTGAGGGGTGCCGTCTCCGAGGGTCTCCTCGTTTATCTGCTTTATGACCTCGGTCCATCCGGCGTCGCCCGACACCGATGCTTCAACGACGGTTTTGATATCACCCGCGCCCTCGCCGTTATATGTCGCGGTTTGCGATACCGTTATCACCGAATTTTCCGTCTCATAGATCGTCGTCGTAACTGCCGTTTGTGATGCGCCCGATCCTTCCTGAGTTTCGGTCTGCGTATAACTCATTGACTGCGGCTGATCGTACGGCGCGACGTAACCGTTATCGGAAAACGAGGGAACGTCTTTTTCTATCTGACCCTTGATATTTTCGGCTTCATTGATGTCGTAGGTCTGCGTATAAACGGACTGGAGACTCGAACATCCCGTGAAACTCTCGCTTCCGGTATCTTTTATGGTATCGGAAAGAGATACGCTGACAAGACTCTCGCATCCGTAAAATGACCACGCGGGAAGAGAGTCGATCTTTGCGTTGACCGTGACTCTGATAAGCCCTTCGCAATACGCGAATGCCTGCGCGCCGAGTTCTTCGACCGACGCGGGTATCGTTACCGACTTGAGAGAATAACAGCGGTAAAACGCTTTGCTGCCGATCGTCTTAAGCGTCGAGGGAAACCTTATGTTTGAAAGCGAGGTGCATTCCGTAAACGCGCCTTCCCCGATCACCTGAAGAATATCGGATGTCGTAACTGTGGTGATCCCCGCGCATTCTGCAAACGCGTAGCTTCCCACGGAAGTAACGCTTCGCGGCATACTGACGGCGCGTATTCTGCCGCAGTCGAAAAACGACTGAGCTCCGATATGTGTGATACCGCTCGAAAACACGACCGCGGTTATACTGTCTCTGTGTTCGTACCACGGAGCATATTCTCCGTCGTTCCAGTCGTTCATCGCGCCGGAGCCGCTTACAGTCAGCGTCCCTCCGCTCAAAGTCCATTTAAGCCCGGAGCCGCAATCTCCGCTTTCGGCGGCATACGACGGGAATGCGAAAAGCGGGATCAGCAAAAGCAGTAAGACGGCAAGCGCTGTCACTCTGCTTTTGAATCCGTAAACCATTTTCATATAAATAAAAACCTCGTTCAGATTTATGCTGCGGTTTTTCTCTTCTTTTTTACTATGATATAAGACACCGTGCCGACGATACCGGCAAGAAGCGCGTGAAGGGCAAGCTCGGAAATACCCCAGAACAATTTGTCGTTGTCGCGGGCAAACTCGAGGAAAAATCTCGAATATCCGAACATCATAAGCATTATCGGAATCGATAAGCCGTCGGTCTTATAATTCTTTTTCTTTTCGCGAAGAGCTATTATTACCGCGATGAGTATCGCGACTATCGCTTCGATGGGCTGTATCGGGAACGTCTTTACGATATTGCCGCCAGCGCTGAGTTGAGGATTGAAGACGCCCGCCTCGCTCTGGAAACTGTGACAGCATCCGGCAAAAATACAGCCGAGGTGCGCTATACCGTGATTGATACACAAACAGGGAGAAATGAAGTCACAGCTCGTGAGCCAATCTATTTTTAAGATCTTCGACGCGGGTAACGCGAATACCGGGACCCATATAAAGATGCGCACTATGTTGTTTCCGCCCCATTTTCCGGTGAACACCCAAAATAATACGAACATCCACGCGACGGACGCGACGTAGACCATAACGGTGAACAGCATCGCCTTGATACGCGATATTCCGTATTTTTTGCAGACACAAAGGTTATATATCGTCAGACCGACGAAACCTCCGAAGAAAAAGATATTGTAAATGACCTGTCCTATGCCCGCATTATGCGCGCTTTCTATTATGTATGATAACCAGTTAAACAATTTTTTTGCCTTTCTCTCATATTTATCCCTGCGGAGCGTGCTCCGCAGGGATAAAGTCAAATTTCAAGCGAGGTCTGCAAGGCAGGTTCAACGCGCCTTGGAGTTCCCGTTATCAGGAATAATCGTCGCTGATGGTCGTTTCACTCGTATAAACCTGAGTTACCTTTGTACCGGTACCTGTCGCACCGCTCTGTTCATTGCCATTCTTAACGTCAGTGTAAGTGACCCTGGTACGAGTAGACGTCTTGCTGCTTACCAACTCGCTACTTACTTCTTCAACAACAAGAGTTACAGTCGTATTAGCGGTGTAAGTGAGCGTATCTCCGGGCTGGTATGTCTTGCTGCCGACCTTCCAGCCGACGACATGGTAAATAGACCTTCTTGTCTCGGCAGTACCGGATGACGTGTATGTCTTTATCGTACGAACGTAATTCGTATGATAATCCTTCGCATTGCATCCGGATCCGGACGTCCTCGAAGTATATACGTTTTGCGTGCTCGAAGTAGCCGTTTCAGGACTCATTTCGCCCGGGACCTCTTCCGTTACGGTCCATTCGGTCTTTGAAGGAGTCGGCAGCGTCACGGTGCCCTTGTTAGTCTTATCAGCCGCCGGAGTAGATACCTGACTCTGGTACTCTGTCGGTATCACGTACGTCACCGTCGCCGGAGCCGAGTTCGTTTCTTTGATGCGGATATCATGAGTGAGCGGGATCGTGAACGTGTAATTCCCGGTATATAACTTCACACTGTCAATTATGATAAACGGGTGCGCGGAGTTGGTAGCAAGCTGTCTTGTATTACCGTCCATATCACCTATCTCAAGAGTCTTTGAACTGTTATTGGCGGTATAAGTTCCAACCTTGTCCGCATATGAAGGATATGCGGGGTTCGGTACGTGAAATTCGACATAGTTTGAAGAATTCAGCTTATTACCCGCGTTTGACAGAGTAAACGTCAGCGTCGGAAGCGTGTAACCGGTCGCATAACCGAAAAGCGTACTTACTTTAGCATATACGTTTGCGTAGTAATCCTCGTAGTAGTTCTGAACGGTCACAGCGTTAAGTGACGAACCGCTTGCAAGGTTGATGTCGAAGTCTGTTCCCTTTGCCGGGTTGGAACCGGTGATCTTTACCGTAGGAGCGGACCACGATACCGTGTAGTGCGGAGCGTTCTCGCTGAGGTGTCCGTTATCTCTGAACGTAAGATCCATATTGGAGTTATCGTAAGTTATTCCGTTGACCTTCATGCTGACAAGAGCATTGGAATATCCGCCGGCAAAATTGAAGTTCAGCGTCGCCGTATACTGACCGTTGCCCTGACTCGATGCGTTTGCGGTGATGACGGGATTGTCTTTTCCTCCGTTGTCCTGAGCGGAATAGCCGTAAACGTTGAGCTGGCTCGCCTGAGGATAACTGAGTTTGACTTCTGATACGGTCACGCCCTCGAGCGGCATATTCTCAAAGTCGAGGATCGAGAACGTGAAGTTCGTATTGTGATCCGCAAGAAGAGTTCCCGTATAGTCCGCGCTCGTTCCGCTCAGAGTCGTGTGGATCGTGTTGACGACCTTTGTCGTTATACCCTCTGCTGTCAGGTCTATCGTTACGGGGTTTTCCTCGTCGTAATACGTGCCGTCGTAGTATACTCCGTACAGATCGATCGATTCAAGAGTCCATATACCGTCCTGAGTACCGTTGACGACGGGGATCGGCAGCGTCCAGAGGTTGACCTGCTTGTCGCCCTGGTCCTCGGCTTCTCCTCCGAGTATCGCCTCAACTGTGCCCGAGTTGCCTCTTGTGTCGGTGAACGAACCTGTCACCATCGACGCGGCGTTCGAGTATGCGATACCGATGACGGCGGATGCGTCGCCGTTCGGCGCGAACTGATAAGCTTCCGTATAGTTATTGAAGTAGTAAGCGTCTTCCGGAGGAAGAGCCTGAATGTTCGGAGCTGCGGAAACCGCCGTGATCGTATTCGTTCCGACAGTCAGCTTCGAGAACTTATAAGTACCCGCTTCAAGAACGAGGAAGGAACCTACGTAACGTCCTTTCGCGGAATCCCACGTCATATTGGTGTCGAGCTTCTTGACAGCGGAACCGCTCTTTGAATACACAAGAACAACGTCCGCCATATTCGTAATTTCTCGACCTGCGTTGTCAAGGAGCTGCGCGGAAACTTCGAGAGTTACGTCGTCTCCGGGATCTCCGGTGATATTGAGAAGCGTGTTGCCGCCTTCATCCTGAGCGTTCGTATCGAGCGTAAATCTCGTCGGCGTCGCGTTCGCTTCTATCGCTTTGAGTTTTGCTATCGTTTCATCGCTTGCGGTGATCCATGTACGTACTTTCAGACCGAGGACAAGTTCAAGAGTCGGCTGGAGATTTTCCGAGATCTCGTACTGGTCTCCGTCGATTACGACGTATTTCATCGTATAAGTTCCGGATGCAGTAAACGTCGCAGTTCCCTGCCAGTTACCGCTTCCCACGAGTTTGAATACGACCGTGGACTGTCTGCCGTTTTCATCGAGGAAGAGTCCGCGTACTGTCTTCGGAGCCGCTTTACTCGTTGAGAATCCGAGAACAATATTTGTTGAGAACTTGTTTTCCGCGGTAAACTGATATGAGCGGTTTCCGCTTGATATCGCGTCGCACGACAGACTCGTTACCGTGCTGCCTTTTACGGCGACGGTCAGTTCGTTCGGAAGGTCGTACTCTACGCCGTCGACGTATACCGTTCTGATAACGTAATTACCGGGTTTTGAGAATGTATAACTTCCGGTCCACGTGGATCCTCTCGTGCGCGTCAGCGTTTCCATATGCTGAAGAACGCCCTGCGTGCTGTTGATGGCACGTGTGAAGCGTACCGCGACGGAGTTCGGCGTCGTGCCGTCTACCGTTACGGTGACGTTCGTCGTTGAAGGACGATCCGGATCATAATCGAAGTTCGTTGTCGAAACGTTTGCGGAAACCGCAACGTAGTCGTCCATAAGTTCGGGATTTTTGATCGGATCAAGTCCCACAGGCTGCATGTAATCGGTTTGGGTGATCTCGTTTTCTTCACCCGTCTCTTCGTCAACGTCAGTTCTTGTAACGGTCACGGGATTTGCCGCGGTGCTGCCGAACTGGATGTTGAGCGCGCCCTGGATATCGCCGCTCGAAAGGACCATCTCGTTGGTCAGCTTCGTACCGTCGAGGTAAACGAGAGCCGTTATTCTTGTCGCGACGTTCTTCTCAAGAGGCATAAGACCGTAAATTTCATTACCGTCTATGTCAACTCCGAGAAATACCGCTTCATTCTTATCAAGTACCAGCGGAACGGTGACTTTACCGTTTTCCGCGAAGAAATGTTCCGTATCCATTGCAGCGTAACCGATCATTCTGCCGCTGCCGTCGACGAACACGACTCTCATCGATTCGAGAAGCTTTAAGAATCTTGTCTGGTCCGCTTCGCTCGACGCATAGAACACGTAGCAGCTGCCGCCGCCCTGAGTCGTGCTCGTGCCTCCGGTGACTTTGTAAGCCGCCATTTCTTCGTCAGTCCAGACTCTGTTTACGCCGTCATATCCTACGACGATATTAACGCGTTCTCTTTTTTCGGTATATGTTATGTCATTATTGGCATTAAGCCCCATACCGGGTAATATCTCTTCCACAATCGAACGCGACTGGAAAAGGATCTCACCTGTTGTCTCATCGATAAAGTCATCGACGAGATAGTGGTTGCCGAACTGTTCAAATACCTCGACGTTATAATTATTGCCGCCGTATGTGAACGATGCGGTGTAAACGGGACAGTCTGCTCCGTTAGCGTTTATGGTCTTTACCCGTTCGACTTCCTGATATACTATATTTCCTTCGAGGGTCAGGAACGCCTGCTCTCCTCCGGTGACTGTCGTAACGTCGTTTCCGTTTTCATCCTGAGTGACTGTCGTCTCGTCTTCGTAACCGGATGCTTTACCCGCGTTCGTTCTTACCCAGAAGTCAAGGGCAAGCGCGTAGGTATCTTCGGCGACCGCGTCGGTTCCTTTGTAGTTGCCGGCGCCGGACAGCGCCGCGTCGCGGTCTTCTCTTGCGAGGACTCTGTCGCTCTCGGACTTTTTAGCTTTAGTAATAACGGGGGAAGTAATCGTCTTGGATCCATACAAAGCCGCCGCTCCGCCCATTGACGAAGGGTCGACCGTGACCGTTACTGTCGGTGACATGTACTGACCGATCATCTTCTCTACTCTGTAAAGAACTCCTCCGTTGGCAATAGCCTCGTGGCTTGAGTTGCCGAGGATCTTCAGAGCGGTACCGATGCCGGAGATCTGAGAGATCCTGTATCCGTCAAGGGTACAGGTATTGATATCAACGACCCAGTCAACAAAACCGTTGATATTTTTCCAGTATACCTTTGTTCCTCCGTTCGCCTGATTTGCCCAGTATGCAAGACTGCTTGTTCTTGACGGATCGAGATACTGCAAAAGTATTTTGCGGTCATTGGCAAAGTTTTTGAGATTTGCAAGATCGGACGTAAAGTATGCAGGGATCGTATTTGCCAATGCGGCACTGCAAAGCTTATCGATATCCCACTCGGTATCAAAACTGTCTATGTTGCCGTTTTCTTTCAGATAACAAATACGGGCGAGTTCAAGATACGCGTTTCCGAGCGGATCAAAGACTTCCGTCTTCATGTATGTCATCATCTCGCAAAGATCCGGAACGTAATCCGTGACCTCCGTATTGTTCAGGTTTCCGTCGATCTGCGCCTGCGCGAATACCTGAATAAGTCCTTGAATGGAGTTTATGTATCCTCTGCCGGGCTGTTGACTCTGATCTGTCATCGTAGCGTAACCGATCTTCGTCTGGTTGAACTTTTCGTCAAATCTTGTTTTCAGCTCCGCAAGGATGCTGTTTCCGGCGATGTTCGTATAAGTTACCGTGGAGATCGCGCGAACGCCGCAGTGGTTATTCGCGAGGTCTGCGGAGAACGTTTCGTACTGCGAATCGAAATATGTATAGGCAAAGTCGTCCTCACTCGTACTCTTACGCACACGTCCGTCGGCTCCGTACGTAACGCCGTACAGAGGATTGCTGAGCAGTCCCGTCGTACCGGTAAGGCTCGCGGGGCGAAGCGTGATACTTGCAAGACCGTATGACGGATCAGACAGGTTTACGAGGTTACCCCATGTGATATTGGCACGGGTAAGATCGCTGTCCATAGCGAAAGAGTCTCCCCTTCCCGACGTGGGAAGCGTTCTGCCTGTGTCATGCGCAAGCGCAATCTCGAGGTTACCGTTTGCGGCGATCGTCGTTTCGATCTGCGCAACTTCCGGACTGCTCGAAAGTGTGATCCACGCAAACGTTGCCGACGCCATAACGACAAGAGCGATGACGAACATTATGAGCGCGCCGAACGTGCGCTCCTTCATCTTCGGCAGGTGTTTTTGATATGCGTCTATTCTTCTTTTGGTTTCTGTTCTCACTTTTTGTACCCTCCTTGTCCGCAACTGTCATGCCGGACAAAAAAGCTCATCTCTTCACAAAAAAGTATATGTCCGTTGTATTTCCATGCGATATTCATTTTATATGTACCCGCTTCGGCTTCGTCGGCAAAAAGCGTCGCGACTCCGTCATCATCGGGATCACATTCTATTTTATCTGTCGTTTCCCAGCTGACCGAGCCGTCCGTCTCATCTATCACCATACGTTCGACTGTCAGTTCGGGAGTTACCCCGCCCCAGCTGTACGGTGTTTCAAGAGACGTGCCTCCGTCGCAAACGACGAGTGTCTTATCCTTGACTCCGAAGCTCATCATCAGCTCCTCGGGAAGAGTTGCGATCGATACGTCGGTGGTTATGTTGATCGTCCCTTCCGCGTCGGTATCCGTAAGATCGATGAAAACCGTTCCGGCGGAAGCGATCTCTATATGAGCGGCGTCATAAAGGACCGTCGTCATATTTCCTGTCTTATATCTCGTCATCGGCGGGAAATTATCCCCCTCGCCGCCTTCCGGCGTGTATCCGATCGACGACGCGCCGTTGACGATCAGCGGAAGGTCGCATCCTTTTGCGTACCAACCGATGATATCCGTTATCTCGCCGGGGGTCGTACCCGTGGGCGATGCGTTATTTATTATGAAAGTCGCCGAGATGTCATCCTCATCCGCGTCGTCGTTTTCCCAGACGACGCTGAAGGATATCTCATCCGGAGCGTAGACCGTTTCCCCGTTCACCTCGCGCGACGCTATCGGCTCGACGATCAGCGTCACGGTCGCGCTTTCCACGTCGTCGTAGGAAAGGACCGTTTCCGCGGGTGAGACCGTCACCCATTCGCTGCCCGTCGCCGTAAGAGTGCCTTCGAGCTTGCTGCCCGCGGCGCGAAGCTCAAGCGGAAGCGAGAACGCCGCAGTGCGGTTTGACAGTCTTACGGTCAGGGGATCCTTGTCAAGCAGACGGCACGAAACGTGCTGTTTTTCTTCCTGCGTGACACAAAGCTCTCCCGTCCACGTATCCGTGTTCACCGTTCTCGCGCCGGTCATGGATATCGCCGAGACGAGAGCGCATATCAGAAGCGCGCCGGCAGCAAGGAGCGGCATAAATATTCGATTTTTCAACTTATGCCTCCTGCCGTGGTTTGCAAAATGATCGTGTTAATTATGCGGAGTACCGTTAGCTATAAGCGTCAGCGCGGAAGGATCGCTCCCCGCGCCCCACACCGTCAGCGTCATCGGTATCATACATTCAACGTCTTCCGGGAGAAAATAGCATATCTTCTCCGCGTTTTTGTTTCTGAAGCTGAAAAGCGAGCCCGCTCCGTACGCTTCATAATAGGGGTTTCCCGGCGCCGACGCTTCGCCGGCGGCGGTGTAAGTTCCGTTCTCCGTTTCGAGCCGGATCACGATATCTTCCGGGACGGGATCTGTCACGTATATCTCGAGATATCCGTCCTGCGCGAAAGCGGCGACGTCGTCTTCGCCCTTC
>JAFXNX010000164.1 GCA_017529175.1 Clostridia bacterium | reverse complement strand
GATGAATTGATTCGTTACATCGACTATTACAACAACGAGAGAATCTCTACTAAACTAAAAGGAATGAGCCCGGTCCAATTCCGAACTCATTCACTTTCAATCTAATTATCTATTTTTGTCTAAACTTTCGGGGTCACATCAAAAATCAATAAGTCGGTGAATCGAGCCGCCAGCCGAGACCTTCGTCTTTAATGCTGAGGCGAACTTCGCCCGCGTCTTTTCCGTCTATCTTCGACATAACGGTGAAGAAGACGTACTGACCGGCGGTGCTTGTGACCTTTAAGGTCGAGACGTCGTAAACTCTTCCGGCAAGAATGCTCTCGTCCTCGAGTCCGTCCCTGACCATAAGCCCCGAATAAACGCTGTCGTAGTATCTCGCGTACTGAATGACGCGGCCGTCGCCCGACGTCATTCCCTCGAAAGCAAGATCGAAAACGTGGGAGAGGTAACTCTCCGTGTAGACTTCTTTCGCCGCTTCCTTTAAATCTTCCGTACAGAAGTATTTTTCGGGAACGGCGGGATAATACTGAACAGGCGCAACGTCGTATGACGCGTCTTCATCCGCGCTGTAGGGCGCGCCGGTGCGGTCCGCCTCGATCCCTTTGCCGAAAAACAACTCGTTTATCTCATAACTCTTTTCGATAAGAGGCGCCGCTATCGCCCGTGCTTCTTCGTCAGTCATGCTTATCCCGCAAGACGGGATAATACAGACTGCCACAACGAGGGTAAGAATAAGAGACAGTGTCCTTCTCATATCTCCCCTTCTCCTTTCGCCTTCTTTGCGAGCGCTTCATAGAGGACGCAAACGACGATCACCATATCGAGAGCCGCGCTTGCGAGATAATTCCACTGATACCCCGACGCCGCGAGAAATACGTACGCGTGGATCGCAGTGTCGATCAAAAGAAGGATCGCCATGATGACGCGCGGGATCTTTCCGGCGTCTTTTCTGCCGAGATATACCCATACGCACAGCGCGATGTAGAAGGCGTACAGAAGCGCGAACGGTATCGACGCAAAGATCCTGCCGCCTTTTCCGATAGTGTACGTAAGCGCCATGTATTCAGCAAGCGGAGACGGCAGCAGTTTTCCGAATATGAACAGCACCGCGCAAATAATTACGGAATAACCGGAGAGCGCGAGTACGGTATACTTGCGTATCGCCGCGCCTTTATCTCTTACCGCGCCGCTCCCGTCACTCATTTTCATCACTCCGCTCACGCGCCTCGTCCATCGCCGCGTCGAGGAGTTTCTCTATCCCCTCGTCGACGTAAGGCGCGTCCTCTGCCGGCGTTTGCATATCGTTTGAAGCGTCTCCCGCGGCTTCGGCCTCGACGGCAGTTTCCGCCGCCTCGCCGTCCTGCGCCGCATCCTCAAGCTCTTCCGGCTCGTCCGGAAGCTTTTCCGTCGCCGCGAAGTTCATGACCTTCGCGCCGTCGATCAGCTTGATTATCTTAACGCCCGCCGCGCCGCGTCCGTATACGGGTATGCCGTCAACGGGAGTCTTTATCATGATGCCCGTGTCGGTGATAAGAAGGATATCCTTGTCCTCCGATATCGCCTTGATGCCGCAAAGCGCGCCGGTCTTTTCGTTGATGTTGTGGCAGATTATACCCTGCGTTCCGCGTCCCTTCGCGTCGTACTCTGACGCGCTCGTTCTCTTTCCGAAACCATTTTCCGTGATCGTCACGAGCTTGTTCTTTTCCTGCCACTCGTCGTCGTTCACGATGAGAGCTGCTCCCACAACGTAGTCGTCGCCCTTGAGCTTGATACCGCGAACGCCTCTTGCGGTCCTTCCGACGACGGAGACTCTCGATTCCGCGAATCTTGCGCCGCGTCCGCTCCTTGTACCGATGATTATGTCACAGTTTCCGTCGGTGCGGGACACGTAGATCAGCTCGTCGCCCTCGTCAAGGTTGATCGCGATCTTTCCGCCGCGCCTCTGATAGCTGTACTCGGAAACGGGAGTCCTCTTGATGACTCCGTACTTCGTGACCATAACGAGATACTCGTTCTCAAGGAATTCGGGGATCTCGATGATAGTCGTTATCTTCTCATTTTCGGATATCTCAAGCAGATTTACGATGTTCGTTCCCTTTGCGTTCGGTCCCGCCTCGGGGATCTGGTACGCCTTCTTCGCAAACACTTTTCCGAAGTTCGTGAAGAAGAGAAGGATCGAATGAGAATTCGTAACTATGACGCTCTCGATGTAGTCCTCTTCCTTCGCCTTCATTCCGGTCTTTCCGCGGCCGCCGCGTCGCTGCGCGGTGTATGTCGCGGAGGGCTGTCTCTTGACATAGCCCGCGTTCGTCGTCGTGATGACGCACTCGTGACGCTCGATGAGGTCCTCGATGTCGATGTCGTCGTGAGATTCAACGATAACGGTGCGTCTCTCGTCGCCGTAGCGGCGCTTGATCTCGAGAAGGTCGTCTTTGATTATTGCGATGATCTTCGACTTGTCGGCGAGTATGCCCTTAAGTTCCGCGATCGTTTCGCGGACTTCCGCGAGATGATCCTCGATCTTCGCGCGCTCCATGCCGGACAAACGTCCGAGGGTCATGGAGACTATCGCCTGAGCCTGTTCCTCGGAGAGCGAGAAACGCTCCATGAGGTTTTGCTTTGCTCCCGCGACGTCGGGCGAATTTCTGATTATCGTTATGACCTCGTCGATGTTGTCGACGGCGATCTTGTAACCGTTGTAAATGTGTTCCTCGTGCTCGGCTTTGGCAAGGTCGAATCTCGTGCGGCGCTCTATTACGTCTTCCTGGAAGTTGATATAATGGCTCATTATCTGAGGAAGCGTGAGCAGCTTCGGCTCGCCGTTAACAAGAGCTATCATGTTTACGGCGAAAGTATCCTGGAGCTTCGTGTATTTGTAAAGCTGGTTGAGGATGACCTGACCGTTTGCGTCCCTCTTATACTCAACTACGATCCTGATACCCTTCTTGTTGTCAGTCTCGTCGCGAATATCCGTGACGCCCTCGATCCGCTTTTCCTTGACGTGATCCGCCATGGATTCGATAAGCTGAGATTTGTTTACCATATAGGGTATCTCGGTGATGATTATGCGGCGGCGGTCCTCGTCGACTTCCGCTTTTGCGCGCATAATGACTCTGCCGCGGCCCGTTTCGTAAGCCGATCTTATACCGTTTATACCGTATATGATGCCCGAAGTCGGAAAATCGGGACCTTTTATGTACTGCATAAGGTCGTCGATCGTCGCGTCGGGATTCTCCATATAGTAGATCGTTCCGTCGACGATCTCGGAAAGGTTGTGCGGCGGGATATTCGTCGCCATACCGACGGCGATACCGACCGCTCCGTTCACGAGAAGGTTCGGGAAACGCGACGGAAGAACTGTCGGCTCATATCTCGTATAGTCGAAGTTCTGCGCCATTTCGACGACTTCTTTTTCGATGTCGCGCATGAGCTCGTCCGATATCTTCGCAAGACGGGACTCCGTATAACGGTAAGCCGCCGGCGGGTCGCCGTCGATCGAACCGAAGTTACCCTGTCCCTGAACGAGAGGATATCTGTAGGAGAAAGTCTGCGCCATACGTACCATCGTTCCGTATACCGCGGCGTCGCCGTGAGGATGGTAGTGACCGAGAACGTTACCGACGGTGGTCGCGGATTTTCTGAAAGCGTTGGAGCTCGTCAGCTTGTCCTCGTACATCGCGTAAAGGATCCTGCGCTGTCCCGGCTTCATACCGTCTCGCACGTCCGGCAGAGCGCGGCTCGTCAAAACGGACATCGCATAGTCGAGAAACGCGCCCTTGACCTGCGACTCCATATTGATGGGTATAATTTTCTGTTCCTTAAATTCTATATTTTTATTCTCTTCCAAAATACGTCTTCCTTCCGGCGGCGTATGCGCCGCTTAAAATGAATCTTATTTGTGCAAGCTTAAATATCAAGATTTGTAACGTACTTCGCGTTTGTTTCAATAAACTCGCGCCTCGGCTCGACGTCGTCGCCCATAAGGAGCGAGAACACTTCGTCGCACTTCATTGCGTCGTTGATGTCGACTCTCTTGATCGTACGTTTTTCAGGGTCCATAGTCGTTTCCCAAAGCTGTTCGGGATTCATTTCACCGAGACCCTTATATCTGTTCGCCGAGGCGCCCTGACCCATTTCGGCTATCAGTCTGTCGCGCTCCTCGTCCGAATAGGCGTATGTGTACTTTTTGCCTTTCGTCACCTTGTAAAGCGGCGGCATAGCGAGATATACGTGACCTTCCTCGATCAGCTTTTTCATATGTCTGAACAGAAGAGTAAGGATCAGTATCTGAATATGAGATCCGTCGACGTCGGCATCCGCCATGATTATTATTTTTCCGTAGCGCAGCTTCGTAAGATCGATATCTTCACCCACGCCGCATCCGAGCGCCTGAATAATATTTCTTATGGATTCGGAGCCGTATACTTTGTCAAGACGCGCCTTTTCGACGTTGAGTATTTTTCCGCGAAGAGGAAGTATCGCCTGGTAAAGGCTGTCGCGTCCGTCCTTTGCGGAGCCTCCCGCGGAGTCTCCCTCCACAAGAAAGAGCTCTGTAAGTTCAGCCCGCTTTTCGTTGCAGTCCGCAAGTTTTCCGGGAAGAGTAAGACCCTCGAGCGCGCCCTTTCTTCTCGTCGCCTCTCTCGCCTTCCTTGCCGCTTCTCTTGCGCGGCTCGCGGCGAGCGCCTTGTCGATTATGAGCTTTGCGACGGACGGGTTTTCCTCAAAGAATTCCGAGAGCTTTTCGACTACTATATTGTTGACTATGTTTCTGACCTCGGAGTTTCCGAGTTTCGCCTTAGTCTGGCTCTCGAACTGCGCGTCGGGAAGTTTGACGCTGACGACCGCGCAAAGACCTTCTCTTGCGTCCTCACCCGACAAATTCTTGTTGTTGTCTTTGAGAGCGCCGATCTTTCTCGCGTAATCGTTTATGACCTTTGTGAGCGCCGTTTTGAAGCCGGTTTCATGCGTACCGCCGTCAATGGTGCACATATTGTTGGCAAAGGTCATTATCGTGTCCGTATAACTGTCGTTATATTGAAGAGCGACTTCTGCGGTGATATCTCCCTTCGACGCCTTCATATAGATCGGATTCGGATGGACCATGTTCGAATGCTTCATCGAGTTGAGATATTCGACGAAGGAAATTATTCCGCCCTCGTACATAAGAGTTGCCGACGGATGCGCGCCTTCCTCGTCAGTCTCACGAAGATCCGTGATCGTGATCTTGAGTCCCGCGTTGAGGAACGCCTGCTCTCTCATTCTCGTCAGCAGCGTCTCGTAGTCGAAATGAACGTCCTCGAATATCTCGGCGTCCGGCATAAAACGAACGTATAATCCGTGTTTTCCGTCAGATGAGCCTTCGCATTTGAAATCTCTCGCCTTTTTGCCCTTTTCGAAGCGCATGGTATATCTTTTGCCTTCATAGCAGTCGTCGACTTCGAGCCATTCGGAAAGCGCGTTTACGACAGACGCGCCGACGCCGTGAAGACCTCCCGATATCTTATATCCCTCGCCTCCGAATTTTCCTCCGGCGTGAAGAATCGAGAAGACTACCTCAAGGGCAGGTATACCCATTTTATGATGGATCTGGCTCGGAACGCCGTAACCGTCGTCCTGTACCGATACGCTGCCGTCCTCGTGAAGATTTACTTCGATATGAGTACATCTTCCCGCCATAGCTTCATCGATCGAGTTGTCTACTATCTCATAAACAAGGTGATGAAGTCCGCCGAGAGAGGTCGTACCGATATACATTCCCGGTCTTTTTCTTACCGCTTCGAGTCCTTCGAGGACCTGTATCTGATTTTCATCATATACCGTTTCGTTTTGTACAGTCCCGTTGATATTATCTGTCATATATTTCCTCCGCTTTGATCTGTTAAAAAGGAAGATCGCACCTTTTGATTAGAGACGATATAGAGATATGAGATAAGTATACGGTTTCTCCATCGTCTTCCTTCGCGATTATAAAAGATTTCGGAAGGTCATCTCCCGCACTGACAAGACGTCCCGCATTTTGTGCTGAAAGAAGATATTTTTTCGTTTCCTCAGTCGTTATTTTTCCGTCGAGCTCAAAAATACCGACTATGTCCGATTTCTTTATTATCACGTTGTTTCCGATATGAAGATACATTTATCTTACGTTGCTCATCGGCATGACGTAGAAAGTGTAATCTACTTTTTCCTTGCTGTCGGAGTCGCCGTTTGTGATCTTCATTCCCATCGTAGGTCCGCTGAGACTTATTTTTATTGTTTCCGTCTCATCGCACGCTTTAAGTACGTTCAGAATATATCTGCAGTTGTATTTGAACGTGATGTCCTCTTCAATATTTTCCGTCGACGCGGATATCTCGTCGTAAACGCTTCCGTTTGCGGAATTTGAAGATATTTCGAGAGAATCCTTTTTATAATTCACAACGAGAGAATTCTTCGTTTTTCCGCCGAGCTTATCTTCCGTTACGATCGAAGCTCTCTCAACAGCGTCTCTGAGAGCGGCGCAGTTTACGTAAACGTAACTGTCGCACGGGAATGAAAGTATTTTTCCGTAATTGAAATATTCGTCCTCTATGAGTCTTGAAAAATACACGTATTTATCTATTCTGAAAATGACGTGCTTTCTCGCAACGGATATTTCCATTTCATCTTCTGAATCTTTGACGCTTTTAATAATTTCGGAAAGTATCCTGCCCGGAATTATTATCTTGTGTTCTTCAACTTCCGCGTCGCTTTCATATTCGGCGACCGCAAGCATATTTCTGTCACATCCGACAGCGGTGATCTTTCCGCCCTCTACTTTTATGAGAACTCCTGAGAATGATTTTCCCTGATCGGACTGCGACGTTGCAAACAAAGTTTTATTTATAAGAGACCTCATTATATATTGAGGAAGCTTATAATTCTTGTCGCCGGAAAGAAGAGGAAGCGACGGATAGTTTTCTCCGGGAGCAGCTCCTATTTCAAAAGAAGCGTTTCCGTTTGATATTTTAGCTCTGTTTCTGTCGTCGACTTCAAAAAGTATTTCTCCGTCCGGCATACTTCTTACTATCTGAAGAATGTTTTGAGAATTCAGCGCAAAACATCCTTTTTCAAGAATAGTACATTCTATTTCGGTACGAAGACCCTTTTCCATGTCATAAGCCGTTATTCTGCAAATATTATCCTCGTCCGTATTACAGTCGAGAAGAACGCATTCCAGAATGTAGTTGGTATTTCTGTTCGGAGCGATAGCCGCGGCGGGTATCAGGGCGGCCTGGAGTTTTTCCTTTTCAAAAATAACTTTCATCTTTTTCTCCTTCACGCGATAAATAATCAATTTTAATTTATTTTATTCTTAATAATCATAATAGAGTCAGAAGAAAATGTTCAAATCCCGGAAATTCGTTTTATTTTAAATGATCCGTGATTTTTATAGGTTGTAGAAAAGCTGTAAATTATCTGTTCGAAAGCTTATCAAAACAAAGATAAGAATTTTCAATTTGAGTTTATTTTACGAATGAGACGGCGAGCAGCTTTTCAAAAAGTTTCCTACATTCGGAAAAGTCATGTTCAAAACCCGTAAAATACAGTCTTGAAAAATGTGAGTTTTTAGTGTTAGAACTTTTCTTCGTCGACTTTTGAACATTTCGTTTTATTTGATGCTCTGATGTTTGAAAATTTTTATTTGTGTAATCTACAGTTTATCGACAGCTTAATCTACAATGTAGAAATCATGTAGAAAAGTTAAAATTTTTCAGTGTTTTACCGTATTTATTATTTCTTCTACCTGCTTTTCAAGAAAAACGTCGTTTTGAATAGCGTTTGTAAGAGTATCTATATTTGATTTTACCGAAGAGTGTTTTCGCTCAAACATAACTCCTATTTCGGGAAGAGAAAGAGGAGTTATTTTTCTTATAATATACATAGACGCGTTTCTTGCGAGCTGTATCTGTTTGTCTCTTTTTCTGCCGAGGATCTCCTCGACCGGAACGTTGAATTTTTTACCGGTCTCCGAAATTATCCTTGACACTATGAGTTGTGTCGGCTCTTCTTCTTTAAGAAAAACGGAGACGTTTTCTTTGACTGTGTTCATATTTATCTCGACGCCGTTGAGAAAATACATCGCGCTGAGTTTTTTTATGACGCCTTCTATCTCTCTTATATTTGAATGGAGCTTGTCGGCAAGAAATTCAAGGATCTCGTCAGAAAGACGAAGACCTGCGTTTTCGGATTTTTTTCTGAGGATCGCAAGACGGAGTTCGAGATCGGGTATCTGAATATCCTGAATGAGACCGCTGCTGAATCTCGTTTTGAGTCTGTCCTCGAGAATTGAAATTTCGGAGGGTGATCTGTCTGATGAAAGAATTATCTGTTTATCGTTTTCATACAAAGTGTCAAACGTGTGGAAGAATTCCTCTTGCGTCTGTTTCTTTCCCGCGATGAACTGAATATCGTCTATTATCAAAACGTCCGCGCTTCTGTATTTCTGACGGAAAAGATTCATTGTTCCGGCGTTAAGACTGTCGATAAGCGCGTTTGTAAAATCTTCGCCTTTAAGAAAGATTATGACTTTTTCAGGATGAGTCTCGAGTATCCTGTTTGCAATAGCGTATAAGAGATGGGTTTTTCCGATACCGGAAGGACCGTATACGAAGAACGGATTGAATTCGGAAGACGGTTTTTCGGAAATGGATTTCGCGGCTGCGTAAGCGAACGCGTTTGAAGAACCGACGACGAAATTTTCAAAAGTATAGTTGTTTGCTTTTTTAAATACCTTTTCGCTTTTAATATCTTCTCTGAATTCTCCGTCTTCCGCGTCGTCGGAAAAGTCGGGAGATTCCGTTTTATCCGACGTGACCTCAACGTCGACTATCCTTCCGAGCTCTTCCGAAAAATACTTGATAAGTATCGTTTTGTAATGTGTGAGTATCATTTTCGCGCGAGCATCGTTTTCAACGGAAAGACATACTGCGTCGTCGTTTATGTACTTAATGCGGCAGTCTGTGAACCAGAGATTGACAGCATCATTTGTTATTGCGCGATCCGCTCTTATCGCGTCGATCACGTCTTTATATATAGCTGAAAGATCGTTTGTACTGTATCCGGACATGGCAAAATACCCTTATTATATATAATTATATTATTCTAATCTATACTATTATAACATAGTATATTAATTATTTCAATAGTAAAAGTAGATTTTAAAGATATTTTTTAAAGAGACAGGGAGCGGAAAGAGAAAAAATGCGGAACTTTCAAAGAAGTTCCGCATCAGAATGTAGACAAAGTCTACAGTCTGAGACAGAGTGAGAGAAACACAGGTAGATTTTGCGATC
>JAFXNX010000163.1 GCA_017529175.1 Clostridia bacterium | reverse complement strand
TTTTAAAAAAAATGAAAAAAGTATATTATTATTTAAAAATATATGCTATAATCAATATATATGTCTTTTCGGAGATAACAATGAAGAAATTACGTTCGCTGATACCGAGGTATTCTATCCTGCCTTTGGCGCTGCTTCTGGTATTTCACTCTTTCACGTTTTACGGCACGCGCCTTTTTACAGGCGGTCTGACGCATTATAATATAACCACGCCGATCGACGACGCGATACCGTTCGTTCCCGCGTTCATCATTATATACGTGCTTGCGTTTGCGCAATGGGCGTTCGGTATATGGTATTTCATATCACGAAGCAAGGACGTTTGCTTTAAATTTATCGCGGCGACACTGATCGGAGAAGTGATATGTCTTACGACGTTCATCGTCTTCCCGACCGTGATGACACAGCCGGAGGATCTCGGCGGCGGCGCGTTCTCCTGGATGACGTCGATAATATATACGCTCGACGAGCCGAATAATCTGTTTCCGTCGCTCCACTGCTTTGCAAGCTGGATGTGTTTCAGAGGTATATCCTATATTGAAAAAGAAAAGCGAAACAAGTTCTATACGATATTCTCGTTCGTCTTCTCGCTGCTCGTATTTGCATCGACTGTCTTTGTCAAACAGCATGTTGTCGCGGACATCGCCGGCGGCGTACTGCTCGTTGAGATAGGGATACTTGCGGAGAAGATCACCGGAGCGCACAAACTGTTTTATTTTATCGACAGCAAGCTGTCGCGCAAAGATAAGATTTCTGATGATAAGGAACCGTAATGAACAAAGAAATAAACAACTCACCGTCAAATAAAGCGGGCGGCGCGGACGCGAATGCCTCGCCGCCGGGAAAGAAAAAACTTTGGTGGTCGCTTCTTTCCGTTGTTATCGCCGTACTTACCGTATGGGCGGTAATGTCTCAGAGTAAGAGCTTTTCGATCGGAAAGTTTATCTCCGAGATCAGCCACGCATCCGTCGGCTGGATAATTTCAGCCGTGATCTCGATGATATGCTACATCGGATTTGAAGCGCTCGCAATACTTTGCATACTTCGCGAGTTCGGATACCGCAGACGTTTCAGAAACGGATTCCTTTACGCGTCCGCCGATATTTATTTCTCGGCAATAACGCCTTCCGCAACAGGAGGTCAGCCGGCGAGCGCGTATTTCATGCACCTCGACGGTGTGCCGACGACCCTCGCGGCGGTAGTGCTTCTTGCGAATCTTCTGATGTATTCCTGCTCCACGGTCGGAGTCGGATTGCTCAGCACGGCGATAGCGCCTTTGACGATAACGAGATTCAATGATTTCTCGAAAGTTCTGATAATCGTCGGCTTTGTAACGCAGATAGTGCTTCTTGTACTGATCTTCCTTGTTATAAAGAAGGACGGCATTATCAGATCCGTCGGAAACGCGTTTATATCGTTTTTCGGAAAAATAAAGATCATACGCGATCCGGCATCAAAGAAAGAAAAATTCGCGTTCTCGATGGAGGAATACAAAAAGCACGCCGAAGCGCTGACTGGCAAGAAAAAGATGCTCGCAAAGGTTTTCGTATTCAATCTTTTTCAGCGCATCGCTCAGCTCCTCGTCACCGTATTCACCTATCTTGCGCTCGGAAATCCTTTGCACGCGATCAGGGCGTTTTCGCTTCAGGCGTATATTTCGATCGGCGCGTATTGTGTGCCGATACCCGGTTCAATGGGTATCACCGACTACCTGATGCTCGACGGCTTCTCGAAGATCGAGAACGTGCCGAGTATCATGGATGAGAACAGAACTCTGACCTTTGAACTGTTGAGCCGTACGCTTTCGTTTTATTCATGTATCATTATTTGCGGCGTTGCGGCGCTGATTTGTTACCTAATAAAAAGAAAAAGGAGGACAGAAAGATGATCGGCGTATATGATTACACTGTGATACTTACTTACATTTCGCTGTTGTCTGCGGGGACAGGCATAATCGTGTCGCTCAGCGGATACGGCCATCCTTACGTCGGAATATTCTTCTTACTCGTTTGCGGACTTTGCGATGCGTTTGACGGCAAGGTGGCAAGGACAAAAAAAGGAAGAACGGACGTCGAAAAGAAGTTCGGAATACAGATAGACTCCCTTTCCGACCTCGTTGCGTTCGGAGTGCTTCCCGCGTGTATCGGGACGGCGATGATATGGAGAAGCGACTTTATGAATTCGCTTCTCGGCATAGATCCCGGTGAGAACCTTATCTACAACGTCAAAGACTTTGCCGCTGACGTTCTCGGGCATTCCACGACCTGGTACGGGATAGTTGCGAGATTTCTCATAATTGCCGTTATGATGCTCTTCGTTCTTGCGGCGATGATCCGTCTTGCTTACTTCAACGTAATGGAAGAGGAAAGGCAGAAGACAGAGGGCGGCGCCGCCAGAAAAGAGTACACGGGACTTCCCGTAACTTCGTCGGCGCTTATCTTTCCGACGGTTGCGCTTCTTCAGTACATAACAAAGCCGGACCTGACGATCCTCTATTTCGTAACCATGATCCTTACGGGATTTGCTTTTCTTTCAAAACTGCGCATTAAGAAACCGGGACTCAAAGGTATCATCATCATGGTCATCATCGGCGCTATTGAATTTATCGCCTTGATCCTGACGATGCTTCTGACGTCGTCCCATCCTATGATCTGAAATGGAATATGCGACCGAAAACAAAGAGAGCGCGTCCCTCAGATTTTTGTACGGGAGCGTTCCCGGCAGAGTCCTTCTGAGATGCATCTACGGCAGATGGCAGTCGAAACTGGCAGGGAAATATCTCGATTCGCGTCTGTCAAAACGTCTTATCAAAGGTTTTGTCGAAAAGCACGGGATCGATCTTTCCGAATATGAAAAAGATACGTTCGACTCCTTCAACGATTTCTTTACGAGAAAAATAAAGCCGGAGCGCCGTCCGTTCGACAGCGCCGCCTCATCTCTTTGTTCTCCGTGCGACGGAAATCTTTCCGCTTACCGGATCGACGCGGATACCGTGTTTCCGGTAAAGCAGAGCGAGTATACCGTCACCGAACTGCTTTGTGATGAGAAACTCGCCGCAAAATTCAAGGACGGGATATGCGTCGTGATACGTCTTTGCGTTGACAACTATCACAGATACGCCTATATCGACTCAGGCACCAAAGAGGAAAACGTATATATAAAAGGAAAGCTCCACACCGTAAGACCCATAGCTCTGCAGCATTATCCGGTATTCGTCCGCAACTGCAGAGAGTACACGGTGATGCACACGGAGAACTTCGGCGACGTCGTTCAGATAGAGGTCGGAGCGCTTCTCGTCGGTAAGATAAAGAATAACGCCGGTAAAGGCGCGATGACGCGCGGCGGCTACTACTTGCTA
>JAFXNX010000162.1 GCA_017529175.1 Clostridia bacterium | reverse complement strand
GTATCAATTCCCGTTCCGAGCATAATATCGGAAACGGTATCTCACGTCAAGCGCGCCGGATGCCGCAAAGTCGGTATCCTTGCGACGGAGGGAACGGTAAGCGCAAAATCGTATCAGCTCGAGTGCGAGCGCGCCGGCATCGAATGGGCGATACCGGACACTGATACTCAAAAGACCGTATCGGGATTTATTTACGACTGCGTCAAGCGCGGAAAAGAAGTTGACCGCGCTTCATTCGAAGCAGTATGCGGCAAGCTATTTGATGCGGGTTGCGACAGAATAATTCTCGGATGCACCGAACTGTCGCTTATCAACCGCAAAAACGGAGGCGACGAGCGCATAACCGATTCGCTCGAAGTCCTCGCCTACAGCGCAATAAAGTTGTGCGGAAAAACGCCGTGCGGTTTCGGAAAAGATTTCAACTGATATAACATAATGAGAAAAAGCGACACAAGAAATTATCTTCCCTTTTTCATAACGGGAGCCGTCATAATAGCGCTGTCAATAACGGCAATCCTCGTGCTGATAGGCAAGGGCGAAAACGGTAAAAGCGAACAGAACGGTAAGGGACAGGACACGCCCGCCGCCGTCAGAACGCACGTCCTGCCGGAGTCGGCAAGAGGAGTTTATCTCCCGTCGGTATACAATCTGACGTTTCCGTCAAAGCCCGACCTTTCAGCCGAAGAGCTTAAAGGCGAGGTCGACGCGATAATAGATAAGGCGGCGTCAGTCGGACTCAACACTCTCATCTTTCAGGTCAGACCGGAATGCGACGCGCTCTACAGATCGGAAATATTCCCGGTGTCAAGATACCTCTCGACAGACGGCGCGCTTCAGTTTGACTGTCTCGGATATCTCGTCGAAGCCGCTCATGCAAAAAATATTTCGGTCACGGCGTGGGTGAATCCGCTCCGTGTCAGCGTCGGCAAAGCGACGACAGACGACCTTCCGGACACGTCTCCCGCAAAGGGCGATTATTCGGAATGCGTCGTTTCCTACGGCGGGAAACTGTTTCTTGACCCCGCGATACCGGAAGCGCGCAAGCTCGTGTGCGAAGGAGTCGCAGAGATCGTTTTGAATTACGAGGTCGACAGCATACTGTTCGACGACTATTACTATCCTTATACGGTATATGAGACGGACGCGAACGGCAACTCCGTCGCGGCGGTATTCGACGACGCGGAAAGCTATAAAAAATACGCCGAAGAGAACGTATCCCTCGGCGATTTCAGACGCGATAACATCAACAAACTGATGAAGGAAGTTTACGATACCGTAAAGGGGATCGACCGCGACGTGGCGTTCGGCTCCGCGGTATTCGGTATTTGGAAGAACTCAGCGGGCGAAAACGGCGGCTCGCTCACCTCGGGGCTTGAAAGCTACTACGAACTTTACTGCGACACTCTTTCGTGGATTGAAGGCGGATACGTCGATTACGTCGCGCCTCAGATCTACTGGGAGACCTCGAGTATGGTCGCGAGCTTCAAAGTACTGTCGACATGGTGGAACGAGAAAGTCGAAAACAGCGGCGTAAAACTCTATTTCTCGCACGCCGCCTACAGATACGCGGACGACGATTTCACTCCGGGCGAGATGACAAAACAGCTTGTATTCTCATCGGAGCTTGAAAACTGCGACGGAAATTATTTCTACAGTTACGCGGCGTTCCGCGACGACCTCGCCGGGATATGCAAAGAGATCGAGGACTATTATAAAGAAGAATAAAGAAAAAGCGTCATACCGCGATTTGCAAATCACGATATGACGCTTTATTATTTGAAATTGATTCTAAATCAGTTTGACCGGCGTGAAGTCTAATATTTCGCACTCAGCGCCGAGGTCTGATGCGATCTTCACAAGGCGCGGAAGAACTACCCTCTCGGTG
>JAFXNX010000161.1 GCA_017529175.1 Clostridia bacterium | reverse complement strand
GATGAATTGATTCGTTACATCGACTATTACAACAACGAGAGAATCTCTACTAAACTAAAAGGAATGAGCCCGGTCCAATTCCGAACTCATTCACTTTCAATCTAATTATCTATTTTTGTCTAAACTTTCGGGGTCACATCACGACTCCTTTCAGAAATCTTAATTTATCCGCAAACGAGTTTGCGGATATGTTTTTTGTTCTATGGCAAAAACATAACTCCCGAAAACGCGAGCGTTTTCGGGAGTTGTTTTGTATCGGGTTTCCAAAGGGATTTGTGACGTTGCCGCCACACAGATCATTACGGATTCGGGAACGTTCTCCAGTTGCCGTCAGCCCACATGAGGTAAGGTGATACGGGAACGTTGCCGACGTAAGTTGCGACGTAGACGCCTGACGTGTTGGTGAAACCGGTCGAGCCGCAAGTTCCGATCACGGCGTCCTTTTCAACGACGTCGCCGACACTCACGGAGATCGATCCGAGATGAGCGTAAAGCGTTTTGAGTCCGAAGCCGTGTTCTATGATCACGACGTTGCCGGTAACGTCGAGCGAGCCCGCGTATACGACCTTGCCCTTCGCCGCGGCTTTTACTTCCGTTCCCGCGGCGGCGCTGTATTCTACGCCGGTCTGCTTATATTCGGTGTCGCCCGGCTTGACCGTATACGATCTGCCGAAGAATCTTGAATAGTTACCGTTTACCGCCTCGCTGAACGTGCCGTCGAAGTAGAGGGTCGCCTCACCCGATGCAAAGATCGGATCGAGCGCGTCCTTTGCCGCCTGCTTCGTAGCGTCCGTATAGAGAGCCGCAACAGCGTCGGTCACCTCGTATGTGTTGACAGTTCCGCGCTGGTAATCTCTGAAGTTGACGGTCAGCTCAAGGTCCTGAGTCGCCGCGCCGTAGGAAACGGTGAATTTATATTTCGTATCGGACTGGCAGTTGAGAGAGACCGGAATTATCGCTCTTACGTAATCGCCGTCCGCATAGAATACGGGAGTATATCCGAGTTCGGGAGAACTTGTGAATTTAACGTCCGCGGGATCCTTGACGTGGATGCCCGTTATCGCGACCGCCTCGCCTACGTCGATCGTATCGGCGCCGAGATAGAAGGAAGCAGCCTCTGACACTTCTATACTGAAGCTGTAGGACATTTCGCCCTCGTACCCTCTCGCGTCGTCTGGATACCATTTAGCGCTGACTTTGACGTTAGCCTGCGTCGCGCCTTCAAATCTGAACAGCGCGTCGTTGTCGAAGTCGCCGTTGTAAAGGGACGACGAGTCGGCGGCGTTCACGATCTCCACGTGGAGAAAGTCCGGCGCCAGACTGAATGACGCTGTCATTCCGCCCTCGACGGGATATACTATATTCTGATCCGTCGTCTTTCCCGTGCAATCGACGTCGACAAGAGTTCCCGCAGCGTCTTTGAACGCCCACTTCGCGCTGCTCGGAAGCACGTCGTCAACCCCGCTCGAGATAGAGAGAACGGGAAGATTCGAGTCCGCGTAAACGCTCGCCGCATACTGCGTTGCAAGGAATTCCGCCGCGGCGGACGAATCGACCGAATATGAGTTTCCTTCTCCGTCCATATAATAGGTCTGCGCTCCGGTTATATCGAAATAGTACTTGTAAGTGTAGCTGTCGGAGCCGTTTGACATTTCAATAAGATAGAACGGTTTTGCGCTGAGCGCATCCGGAAGAGTCGACACGGAAGACGCTGATTCCGACATCTTGACGAACATACCGACGATCTTCTCCGTATCCGGATTGTCCTTGTCGAAAACGGTCTTGTTTCCGTCAAGGTCGCTCATGGTCATGGTGACGATGCTCTTAGTGTCCACCGGACCGTTCTTCGCGCGACTGTAATTGACTATTGCGACGACAGTCGGGATAAACAGCGCGATCGCCAGAAGCGCAAGCAAAAATTTATTTCTTTTCGCTCTGAACATTGTTTCACTCCTTATATAATAAAACAGACTATACAAATTCATTATATATTCTACTATATTTTCACTGCAAAATCAAGTCAAAAACAAGAAAAATAGTTTACTTGCAAAAAACATTGACAAATTATTTGATTTGCGTTATAATCATCGTTAATTCAAAGAACTGAAAGATGAGTTACGTCATAAGATATATAAAAATCAAGCTTATCGGGAGATGATATAATGAAAGCGGAAGACGGCGCAAAGGCGGCGTATAAAGTATCGGTCGTCAGCATCGCCGCAAATATCGCGCTGTCGGTACTGAAACTCGTCGCGGGGATCGTTGCCTCGTCGAGCGCGATGATATCGGACGCTCTTCACTCCGCGTCGGACGTCATAAGTACGATAGTCGTTATTTTAGGCATTCGCATATCAAAGAAATCGGAGGACGAATCCCACCCCTACGGACACGAACGCTTCGAGTGTGTGAGCGCGATAGTCCTGTCGTTCGTTCTCTTTGTCACCGGTATCGCGATCGGCGTCGCCGGCATAAAAAAGATCACGTCGGGAGAAGAGATCGCCGCGCCGGGAACTCTCGCTCTTGTCGCCGCCGTCGTTTCGATCGCGGTAAAAGAGATAATGTACCGCTACACGGTGAGAGTCGCAGACAAAACGGGGTACCCTTCCCTGAAAGCCGACGCATGGCACCACAGAAGCGACGCGCTCTCATCGGTTGGAAGTTTTATCGGTATCTTCGGCGCGATGCTGGGAGTACCGGTGCTTGACCCGATAGCGGGAATACTCATCGCCGCTCTCGTCGTTAAGGTCGCGGTAGATATTTTTTCCGACGCTGTCGGAAGAATGACCGACCGTTCGTGCGACGAGGAGACGATCGCAAAACTAACCGAGATCGTGAAGAGCGTCGACGGAGTGATCACGGTCGACCTTCTGAAAACGAGAGTTTTCGGCAACAAGATCTACGTGGACGTGGAGATTGGCGCCGACGGAAATATGACTCTTTCAAAATCTCACGATATAGCGGAGCGCGTACACCGCGCCATCGAACAGTATTCTCCGAATATTAAGCATTGTATGGTGCACGTAAATCCCAAATAAACACACCGGCGCGCGATATTGCATCGCGCGCCGATTTATGTTATAATATGTTGTTGTTAAATATATTTGACGGAGCGATATTATGGAAATAAACGTACTTCCGCGCCTTGACGGGATAAAATTAACAAGCGGCCACTTGTGCGTACTGCCGAAGTACACGCTGTCGCGCAAAGAGTTTCTTCCGACGGTCAGCGCGATATCCGAGCTTTTCGACAGAATATGGGGGCTCGAGCTCAAGCCCGCCTGCGACGTAAAGCCTGACGAATCATACTTTACCCCGCTGACAGAGGCGCAGAATGGCGTCCCGAAGAAAGAAGGGGACGACGCGAAAGACGCGAAAGACTCCTTGCTCGGTATCTTTATCGACTACGACGCCTCGCTCGACAGCGGAGAATGTATAATTGAAGCAGATCGCGCGTGCAGGATCGCCGCGTATGACGAATCGGGGCTGTTTCGCGCTGCCTCGATCCTTGCGCAGATCGCAGAGCGCACCTGCGATAAACTTATCCGGATCCCGAAATGCGTGATCAGCGACAAGCCGGACAGTCCGTTCCGCGGATTTCTTCTCGACTGCGCCAGAAGGTGGCATCCCGTCGATTACCTGTACAGATACGTCGACCTCTGCTCTCTTATCAGTATCAACCGTTTCATAATCCATTTCACCGACGACGAGAGCTATACTCTGCCGAGCGACGTTTTCCCGCGCCTTCCGAGCGAAGGAAGGCACTATACGAAAGAAGAGCTGCGCGCTCTCGATTCGTACGCCGCATCCCGCGGCGTTATGATAGTTCCCGAAATAGATATGCCCGGTCACTCCGCGCAGTTCGCGCTTAAATATCCCGATATTTTCGGAAGGTGCGGAATAATGGACGCAAACGATGACGTCTTCGACGCACTCGCCCGCCTCTACGAAGAAGCAGCTTCATTCTTCCCCTCTTCAGAGTTTATACACGTCGGAGGTGACGAGGCGGTCCTCGGAAGATGGCTCGATTCGGAAAAGACGGCTGAATATATGAAGAAAAACTCCATTCCCGACATCGTCGCGCTGTACGGTCACTTTGTCGGAAGAGTCTGCGACGAAGTCCTGAAGCTCGGTAAGACTCCGATCGTCTGGGAAGGTTTCGGGAAGAGCGCGAACGACCTCGTCTCGAAAGACGTTCTCGTGATCTCCTGGGAGAATCATTACCAGACCGCCGTCGAACTCTCGGATGCGGGATTCAGGCTCCTCAACGCCTCGTGGCGTCCGCTCTACTGCGTCTCTCCGTGGCAGAAATGGTCCCCCGAAGAGATACTCACGGACTGGAACAAATACAGTTGGAACCACTGGTGGGAACAGTCGAAGGCTTATGAGCACGGCGTCGCGCTTCCCCGTGACGCCGCGGTAGACGGAGGCATTTACTGCGCGTGGGGAGACTACCTTAAGAATTATGAAAGTTCCCGCCTCGCATGTCAGCTCGAGTTCGCGTCGGTCAAGCCCCGCCTTTGCGCCGTTGCCGAAAAGCTCTGGAACGACGCTGACGCCGACGTGGAAAAATTCAACGCGTCATACGGCGCCCTCACTTCTCTGCTCGAGCGCGTCTACGGGGACAACCCGTTCCGCGGAACTCTCTGACGCGAAATAAACTGATAAAGACTATTTACAAAACGGTTCTTAAGTGCTATACTGTTATGGAATTATTTTAATCATTGATACACAAGGAGACAAACAAAATGGCAAAAGTACTTGTTGAAACGTCAGCCCGTCACGTTCACGTTACGGAAGAAGATCTCGCTATCCTTTTCGGAGAAGGCGCAAAGCTCACTCCCAAGAAGGACCTTTCCCAGCCCGGTCAGTTTGCGTGCGAAGAGAGAGTAACTCTCGTAGGACCTAAGAAGCCGATCGCTAACGTCAGCATTCTCGGACCGACAAGAAAAGCGACGCAGGTCGAGATATCTTTTACAGACGCAAGAACTCTCGGCGTCAGCGCTCCCGTGCGCGAGTCCGGCGACGTCGCGGGATCCGCTCCCTGCAAGATAGTCGGTCCCTGCGGTGAGGTCGACATAGACGAGGGCGTCATCATAGCAAAAAGACACATCCACTTTACTCCCGAAGAGGCTGCTGCCGCGGGCGTTGAGGACAAAGAGATAGTTTCGGTCAAGATCGATTCCGCAGACCGCAGCACGATCTTCGGCGACGTCGTTGTTCGCGTCAGCCCGAAGTTCTCCGCCGCTATGCACATCGACACGGACGAAGCTAACGCCGCTTGCGCTTTCGGCGAATGCTACGGTGAGATAATAAAGTAATTTATATCGGGCACTGCCCGAAGCCGCCAAAGGGACAAGCCCCTTTGGGATCCAAAAAGAGAACCCCAAAAATCTGACGGTTTTTGAGGGGCCCCATATAAGCGACCCGCGAAACGCTTCCGTTTCGCGGGTCATTTATTTTGTTTTTGCAAATTCAGCTTTTAGTTCCACTGTATGAGCCGTAAGCTCTGCCGTCCGGATAAGTCTGGTCAAATGACAGATTGACCGAGATCGTACCGCCGCTCTCCTTGAACGTTATGAAGATCACAAGTCCTTCATCGTCCTCAAAGCTGCAGGTCGCGATATCCGTGTCGTATTCCGACGGACCGTAAACATAGTCCTCGACGTACATATATATCGTATTTCCGGCGCCTTCTTTAAACTCAACGGTGACGGACGAGCTTTCGCTGCCGGGCTACT
>JAFXNX010000013.1 GCA_017529175.1 Clostridia bacterium | reverse complement strand
GGCTTTGCCGTCATTGATGATGTTTTTCGCTCCGCGAAAAACGTCCGAAATGCGCGTACCGCGCAATTCACTCAGCGACAAAGGCGCGAGAAATCATGCAAACAGCGTTTGCAATTCACGACGGCACCGCCGTCAATTCATCCCTTTTGTCAGTCACAACTTATCGAAGGGATTCTTCGACTGCGGTGCGATGCACCTACGCTCAGAATGACCCGCGGGGAGAAGGGCGATATTTTTGCTTCGCAAATGCGATATATACGTCGCTTTGCTCGTATGCGATATACGCGGCTTTGCCGCGCGCGATATGTGTCGTCTGCGACGACACGAGAAAAAACGCCCGTCGAAAACTGTCGTTTTCGACGGGCTGATTTTATGGGTTTCCAAAGGGAAGTTTTCCCTTTGGCGGTGCGCGAGGCAGAGCCTCGCATCATATCCTAAGCGATTCGTCGTACTCGGAGAGCGCGGCGCCGATGACCGTTCCGTACTGCGAGTGCTTCGGTATCACGATCCTCATATCGAACATGCGGTTGATGACGTCTATCACGTCTTTGCCGATCTCGACGCTCGTAAGGTTTCCGGTCAGCACCACGTCCTTGAGTCCGTAGTTTTTCGCAGCGAAAATGCTTATCATTCCAACTGTCTCGAATACCATGTTTATTATGCCGAGCGCGATATCCGCTTTCGTTGCGATATCGCTGATATTGCCGAAGTTCGACGCGGTCATCAGGTCGGAAAAACCGCCTGCGAGATCGTGACTCGTTATATCGCGTATTTTGAGGTCGACGTTCTTGAGATCGCCCTCTTTAGCAAGCTCTTCGATATGCTCGACCGTATCCATACCGAGCATCTTTTTGGAAAGACCGATAAGCGTACCGCCGCCGATACCCGTGCCTCCGAGGTGAACGGGCTCCGATCCTTCTTTAGCGTAGATTATTGCGGTACCCGTGCCCATGCTGGTGATTATCGCTTCTTTGTATCCGCAAAGATACAGTCCTCCGAGACCTATGCTTCTGAATTCTGGGATCACGTAGCAGGGCAGAGAGTAGAGAGGGGAATTCAGGTATGACGAGCCGGCGCCGGTTATCATTATCCTCTCGATATCGGAGAGCTCGAGCGAGTTCTCGTTGGTGAAGCGTCCGAGCGCGCCGTACATGGAGGTTATGGGGTCGGTCGCCTTTACGAAAAGCGGATCGATAAGCTCGCGGCAATTGTCGGAAGTTTTGAAACCGACGATCTTCGTCGTGCTCCCTCCGATATCTATTCCGATAACTATTTTATCTTTCATAGTATTCCTCTTTAACAAGTATTACTATGATTTTATCATAAAACTACCGTGAAATCAATACGTATACCTCATTTACTCTTTCGGGGAGGTGTTAGTTTACAATAGATGTGAGACTGAGAAGATATAGAAAAAGTGATTGAGACCTGATAGAATAGAATTACCCCTAACTCTCAACTAACAGGAAGGACTCAATCACTCTATGAAAGATTATAGCACAACAAAGCGATAT